>CAYMBM010000086.1:0-3895 GCA_964388705.1 uncultured Candidatus Saccharibacteria bacterium | reverse complement strand
CATATCGGGTTGGTAAACCTTGGCCGTCAAGTTCCCAATGACGGTTCTAAACTGGTAGGTAATGTTTGTACTGGTGACGGCTTTAGTCCTTTCTTGAACACAGCGAGTGATTAGGCCGTAAGTTGACTGAGCTTGATAGGCCATACACCAGCCAGAGACAGCACCAACCTTGTCCATTACTCCGTTCTGATTCTTGACACCATCAGTTGTGGTGAAGACCACCGATACTTGATCGGTGTTGGAAGTGCCGCTTGGTGGGTAGGTCACGGCGAAACTTTTGAATGCCAAATAACTGCCACCGATCACAGCAAACACAATAGCAAAAAGTAACATACCCTTTAAAGGAGAAGTTGGCCTCAGCCAACTAGTAAATTTCTGAAGTTTGGATGATTTTTTATTTTTGGGCACAATAGCTACCTTTGATTATATATTCCCAATTAAACAGTAAGACTCCAGAGAAGTCAATCTGCTTAAGCATAGCCCTTTATCCACTTTGTTAGGAATTGAGCGGGGGGGTGTCTCAATTATCAAACCATGCGAGCAAGAATGATGCCCATGATAGGTAGGGCAACTAGGTAGTATCCGGCATCAATAGCCAGTAACTTTTTGCGTCGCTGGGAAAACATGTAACTGGCGCCCATGACTGGCAAAACAAAGCCAACCCAAGCCCACAAACCACTCAAAAAACCGACTGAAGTGGCTGAGTACGTTGGGTAGAAAGCTCCCACGTAAACAACAAAGTGCCTTAACACGTAGGCTTGTAAGATTGCCAAGACCAGCATAGCTACCATTGGCATGGTGCGGTTATTTTGGGTGTCTTTTTTTGTGAGTTTGTTTAGACTCATCCATTCGTTGCCAAGAAAGGCTGGCAAATACCAGATGTAGCCAATTACCATGTTAACGACCACCGCAACAACGATAGCCCAAACATTTATATCTACTGTGCCCATAGAGAACTCCTTATTTATATAATTTACTTAACTCCTCTGGAGCCTAAAAAGCAAGAGGCCGTTGTGGATAACCAACTGCAAGGCCAACATATTTCTCTAAGAGGCGTTCATCTGTTATAAATATACTAATAATGAATGAGCTAAATAACTTGGCAGAGTTTCAGACCATACTAAAAAATTATCAGATCTCTGATACAGGTAAGCAGTTACTTGGTAAAGTTCGATTGGTGCTGCTAGATGCCCCAACATCGGGTGGCCGCAACACTATTATTGGCGAACTCCTAAAAACCGGTGATTATCACTTTATTACTTCGGACACCACACGTCAGCCGCGTATAAATGATGGGGTACCAGAACAAGACGGCCATCAATACTGGTTTCGCAACGAAAAAGATTTATTAGATGACCTAAAAGCCGGTAAGTTTCTAGAGGCTGCCGTAATCCATAAACAACAAGTTTCGGGCATTAGTTTGCGAGAGCTTGAAAAGGCACACCAGGATGGCAAGATTGCTATTACTGATATTGAAATGGAAGGGGTTGATAACATTACCGAGGCCAAACCGGACGTGATTGTTATTTTTGTTGTTCCGCCGACGTTTGAGGAATGGCAAAAAAGGATCTACAAACGGGGCACTATGGATATCGACGAATATCGTCGCCGTCTTAGAAGTTCGCTGCGAGAGTTTAAACACGCTCTAGAAAGGCCATACTACCATTTCGTAATTAATGACAATATGAGACACGCTATCGATCAAATCGATAGTCTGGCTCGCAATCCTGATATTGATAAAGTTCAAAGTAATCGTGCAGTCGTAGAGGCCATTTCTCGAGCAACAGAAGAATATCTAAAGACGCTGTAGTAATTTAAGCTGCTTGAAGTTCGGCAATTCTTTGTCGCCAGTTAGCGGCAACGTCACGAGCTTTCTTTTCGGCAATGCCGGTGTTTTTCTCTGGCTTATAGATGCGCTCACGGGCTTCGTGATCCATTTGATCAATATAAGGTCTGAGTTCTTTGGTATCTGATAATGCTTCCAAAAAAGTAACTTCCCGGCCTAGTTCTGTCGTCATTTCCTCTGCCTTGGCCATTACCGCCCGAACAGCATCGTGGGCTTTGGGATGGCCAACTGTTCGTAGTTCTGTCTGTAATACGCCGGAAGCAATCTTGCCCCCACCCATGTGCAGGTTTCTGAGCATATTGACTGGGTCAACTTCCATTTTTTGCATCGCTTCGTCCAGCCGCCTGACCATGACGGCAACCAAACCAACTGGCTCGACGTAAAAACGGCTACTGCCTGAATCACGCAGATCACGTTGATGCTCGCTTTGGACGTTGTCAGCAGCAATAGCAACCATGTGTTTTACAACTCGCTCTAGAGAGGCAATATTTTCAAAGGTGATGGGATTGCGCTTGTGCGGCATGCCATGAGATCCGGTCTGATGCGTTACGTCAAAATATTCTCGCACTTCTTCGATTTCGGTGCGCTGCAAATTGCGCATGTCGTTGGCTAGATCAGCCATGATAGCTGCACAATTCTCCAGCTCATCTAGCAAGCGTTTCATATTCTCACCTGGTACAACTTGGCCAGAAACCTCTACTGGCTTTAGACCTAGCTTGGCCAGCACCGCTCGCTCAAATGCTTCTGGATCATCCAGGCTGGTGGCTAAAGTGTTATATGCACCCATGGCACCGGAAAATTTTCCGACTAACTCATCGCTGGCTTCCTTGATCTTGAAAATGCTTTTGCCCAGTCTTCCTACTGCTTTGTGGGAAAGCTCAAAACCAAAGGTAATTGGCTCGCCGTGTTGGCCATGGGAGCGGCCTATTTGAGGAACATCAGCGTATCGCTCGGTCATGTCTATTAGTGTAGTCTCGAGGCTAACAAGCCGTGGGATAATCAAGCCATTCATAGTTTCGCGGTAGCGCAGGGTATCGGCCGGTGCGACAATGTCATATGACGTGGCAAAGATACCGACGAATGGCTTGGCTTCATCACTTACCCGTGGGGTAATGCAGTTGGCTAAAGCCTTTATGTCATGGCCTGTTCCGGCTTTGACTGGTTCATCATTTTCATCAAGAACATAGTCTCCGTGCTCGTCTCTAAGGCCGAGTTCTTCAAAATTTACTTCTTCCGCGCGGACTTGGGTGACAGCATCGCAGATTTCTTCAGCAATTGCCTCAGAGCATAGGCCGAACTCGGCAGCTGTTAAAGCCACTGCGGAATACACTAGGGCTTGGGTGCGTATACGTGTCTGATCGCCTAAATACCTACGAGTTTCATTATCGGCATAACGGCTGTCGAGTGGTGAAATTTGTTCATATTTTTGGGCATTAACAGCCAGTTGACCCCATTTGAGTGCAAACTGCATAATGCTCTCAGACACTTCAGAGGGTACGCTCAGTAAATCTATCTGTAAATCGTCTGGCAAAAAGTTTGCCGGATTATCGGGTAGAGCATCTCGATCTCGGGCTACTGAAACATCTATTTCTCGCATCACACCTCCTTAATATGGCCATGATAACATTACACCATTTACAAAACACAAGCATAATATTGGCACTCTTGCCATGGAAGTGCCAAAATGGTATAGTTGCTGGTAGTTATGACAGAGAGGCAGCAAAAGATTTTAGCGGCTATCGTCGAAGAATATGCTGAAGTAGCTAGTCCAGTGGGCTCTAGCTTAATGGCTAAAGTTTTTGGAGTTTCCTCGGCAACTATTCGGGCCGAGATGGCTGAACTTGAACGGCTGGGCTACATCATGCAACCGCATACCAGTGCCGGCCGGGTGCCAACAGACCGAGGCTACCGCTTTTATGTAAACAATGTGACCGAAGCGACCGACCCAACTGATCAGCACCGAGCTTCACGGGCACTCACCGCCCGGGTGGAAGGTGGCGGCTTGCCTGAACGGACCATTCGTAACGCCGTTGATACTTTAGTTGAATT
>CAYMBM010000085.1:0-3896 GCA_964388705.1 uncultured Candidatus Saccharibacteria bacterium | reverse complement strand
AACTAACTATGCGTACCCGCTTGTCCCCCTAGTCGGTGTTAACGGGGTTCAATGTCTCCTTGGGATCGAGGCCGAAGGCTTGAGCGTAGTCAGGTATAAAAGTTACCCCCAACTGTAAGGGTTCACGACGGTGCTTGGCAATGTACCATTGGGCAATGCCGTACATGCTACCGACAGTCAACATTACTAGCGCTATGATAACCAGCCAAAAACGGTGCCAGGCACTGGCCCGCCACCAATTGCCGAGTGGGTTATGGCTGGTCTTATCCGTCTGGTTTCGTTTCGGTTGCGACATTTGATACTATCGATTCAAGTAATGAAAAAAGCATTAACGGTATCTATAGTTATACCAGTTTATAATGAGGAACTCCATCTCGAGGCATGTTTAGATGCTTTGGCTGCCCAAACCATGCAGCCACTAGATGTGCTCGTGGTTGATAACAATTCTACTGATGCGTCGGTCTCAATTGCTAAACGTTATCCGTTTGTAAAAGTGATCACAGAGACCCGGCAAGGACAAGTTTTTGCTCAAGCACGGGGTTTCTCGGTTGCTAATGGTAACATTTTGGGCCGCATAGACGGGGATACCATTCTTGATGGTGATTGGGTAGAGCGAGTTAGTCAGATTTTTGGTTCTGATAGTGATATCGTAGCGCTGACTGGTACGGCTAATCCTTATGATATTTCAGTGCCGTTTGTTGGTCGCGTAGTATTTAACTTTTATCATCAATTTATTGCTCGTCTGCTGGCTGGCCACCCAATGTTATGGGGAGCTAATTGCGCAGTTAGGGGCGATAGTTGGGAGCGAGTTCAGCAAAACTTACACTATGACACCAACATATGGGAAGACTTTGATTTATCGTTTCATCTTGAAACTCTAGGGCGCCTGGTGTACGTCAAAGATTTGCGAGCCAATTGTTCGTTTAGGGTTTCTCATACATCAATCGCCCGTCAGGCAGTGTATCAATTTCGCAGTTACCGTACATTTCGATTACATAGGAATCGGTTCATAAGTATCCTCTATTTTATTATCTGGTACAGCATGACGCCTTTTATTATTCTCACCTTCGTTGACCGGCTTGTTTTGAAACTCCGAGGCCAACCCGTTCACACTGCATAAATCTACTTACTGAGCGTTGTTGGAAGTGTAGCCACCGTATTGGTTAATGGTCGGTTGGCAATCATGCCAGAGTCCGCGGCCGGCTTGGCGGGCACTAGTTTGGGCAGCGACAAACTCGTCGGACTTAGTAAACGGAAACCCGGTGTAAGCAAAACCATAGCCTTGATTGATGATTTCTAAGTTAACCAAGCGACCGTCGGGCAGATAGACGTAACGAAGAAGCCGGTCATAGCGGTCACGATTTGAAGATAAGGCATCTGACTCTAAGCGGACATTACTAGTACCAATCAGCTGTTTGGTAAAGGCTGCCGCGGCCATACCAAAACATTGCACCGCCTTACGGGGATCGTGCGTTTCAGGGGTATCCACGCCAATGAGTCTAATTTTTTCATTTCGTCCATTCATGTTGACAGCTACCGTATCACCGTCATAAAAGGTACTAACGTGATACAAGCCGGGTTGGTTTTGGACCACAGTTCTGGCTGGCGAGTCAAACCAACCTTGTTTAGTGCCTACCACGCCCAGTACGGCAATAATCAATGCCACCAAGGCATGCCTTGATCGTGCTCGCCGTCGAGGTTTTTGTACTAACGGATTTGGTGCGGTCATTGTAGTTTTGTGAGCAGTTCCTGAATATAGTTCTCGGATAACTTGGTGCTATCAACAGCTATGTAGGCTTCCCCAGCCTGTGGTAGTTCGATTAACTGGGCAATTCGATCAAACATGGCTTCTGGTGTCTCGTGCGGTGACCAGAGCTTGCGACGGCTATGATGAGTGGCACGCTCTTTGGCGGCGGCTTTGTCGGACTGCACCCATAACAAGACCGGCTTGGCGCCTAGTGCTTGGCAGATGGCGTATTTTTCCTGGCGATGTTGGTAACGGTTCAGATTGGCATCATAAATGACATCTTTGCCCTCAGATAGCAACTGCTTAGTTCGGGCATCGATAACGTCATATAATTTTTGATGTTCCTCCTCGGTAAACTGAGGGTTTGGAAACAGCTCGAGTCGAATATTATCAGAGGCTAAATGCACTGCCCCAGTAAGTTTGGCAATAAATTCAGCTGCGGTGGTCTTGCCCGCTCCAGGATACCCCAACATCAAATATAAAGTCGGTTGCTTCACGTTCTTTTAAGTCTAGCGCTGAGAACTTTGCTTGGCTAGTGTTTCTTTTGATATCGAACTAGAAGGTCAATGGCGCGGGCGGTTTGCAAGCCAGAAACTACCGTCAATGTGCGCCTAGTTTTGCTCCAAATATGGTCCAGCGTCTCCGGATTTCGAAAGAACTCAGGCGCGTCAGTTTTAGCTGCAGCTATAAAAAGCATTCCCAGGCTCCCCTTATCAAATCGGTAGGCACAGCCAAAACATGGTTCTGCAGTACAGTAAGCCCGACTACCACTAAGGTCACGTCCGATGCGAGGTTGAGCTAAATTATAAGCAAGTTCCTCGGCATGATGGCCAAGGTGCTTGTCCCTAAATTCCCGGGTTTGTGTTGTGATAGCGGCGTTATCCGGCAATACTAATGTACATCCTACGGCGTTATCACCCTCTCTGCCAGCAATTTCGGCCTCACGCAACGCACTATTCATATGCCACAGATCACTGTCCGTGACCGTGTATTCACCATCCTCAATAGTTGCGCCATTTCTGTCGGTGGGTATATAAGTCCGCATTGGCAACACATCGCCAACATTTGTTTCAGACATACTTCATATATTACAATATAATTAACAAAATTGCAATACCAAACGTGCTAAAAGTCAATACCTTTGTTAGCTAAGTATTGTTCGTCAAAATGATGTTTTATTTTGGTCATATCGGTGGCAATATCGACCAGCGGCAATAATTTTTTGGGAAAATTACGGCCGGTTAGGCAAAGGCTGGTCTGGGGCGATTTGTTCTGGATCAAGTCTTTGAGCTGCGCTTCTGTTATCAGGCCATCGTGAACCGCATTATTGATCTCATCACAAATAACCACATCGTAATCACCACTAGCCACGCACTTTAAAGCCTGTTGGTATGTATCAGCAGCCGCTTGTTTATGTTGAGCTTCACTAATATGCCTTTCACTCAGTTCACCCGCCTTGTAGAAGCCCTTACCGCCCTTATAAAAGAATAGTTGATCGCGAAATAACGGCTGAATGTCGCGAATAAACACATGCTCGCCAACTCCCCAATGTTTGATAAATTGGATGAAGGCTACGCGTGTGCGGTTGCCCAGAGCCCTGGCCAACAAACCCAAAGCCGCACTGGTTTTGCCCTTGCCTTCACCGGTGTAGACAATTACCACCGACGGCTTCGACTTATAATTTTCAAAAGTCACGATAGGCTAATTATAGCCAAGTTTGGTCTCTTGACCAGCAGTGGGACTGCGATGGAATGATGTTTCGTAGACATCTTTGAATGTACCTGGATGTAGAGATATTGTGAGCACCGTCACCAGCTCATCGGCGGCTTCAGAAAAAATATGACCATCGCTCACACCTGTGCTCAGCAGCTTGTTAAAAAAGATGCGATCTGTCGTAAAATCTTCCAATTCTAGTTCTCGCACAATTCGCGCGGCTTCTTCAACGTGATCGCGATAGTTTGAGCCGAGCATATGAAAACTCTCTTCTACTTGGTGGCGGATTCGACTGTCCCAATCATCAGCCATATCGATACTGCCTTCAGTAGTTAATATCCATTTCATGGCATTTACAGCTCGTTGAAAGGGGGCAACCCCATGACCAAACTCTTGCCATGGCATATCTGTTATAACGGCAATTTCGGGTGGAAGT
>CAYMBM010000084.1:0-3909 GCA_964388705.1 uncultured Candidatus Saccharibacteria bacterium | reverse complement strand
CTCAAGCTTATTTAATCGTCGTATTACCCAAGCTCTGAACATCGTTACATTAGCGCCCTTGTCCTACGCCCAGATGATGGACACCATGGAACGAAACATCGAAAAACGCTTCTTGCATCATTACAACGCTCCGGGATACACCGTTGGTGAAGTCAAGCGCCTTGGTAGTCCTGGTCGCCGGGAAATTGGCCATAGTGCCTTAGCGGAGCGAGCGCTTCTACCGGTTATACCCGACGAGGCTGACTTTCCTTACACCATTAGGAGCGTCACAGAAATTATGAGTCAAAATGGCAGTACCAGCATGGCGGCTACGTGCTCCAGCTGTTTGGCACTCATGGATGCTGGCGTGCCATTGACGAGACCAGTTAGCGGTATTGCTATGGGGCTGATGGTGGACGGTACCAAGTCATATATCCTGACTGATATAGCCGACGCTGAGGATTTTGCTGGTGATATGGACTTTAAAGTAGCTGGCAGTGAAAAAGGTATAACGGCCTTGCAGATGGACATGAAAGTTCATGGTCTAAGTGTCGACATTCTGAAAAAAGCTCTGCAAGAAGGTAAAACTGGCCGAGCTCATATTCTAGAACATATGATTAGTACTATAAGTGCCCCGCGTAAAGACATGAGCCCATATGCTCCACGAGTCGAGTCCATCAAGATTAATCCCGACAAGATTCGCGAAGTCATTGGTAAGGGTGGTGAAATGATTAACAAGATTATTGCCGAGACCGGTGCCGAGATTGATATTAAAGATGACGGTACAGTCCTGATTGCTAGCCCTAACAAGGCCAGCATCGACGGCGCCATCCAATTCATCAAACACCTGACTGCTGAGCCAGAAGTCGGTAAAATTTACGAGAACTGTCGCGTGGTGAGTGTGCTTGATTTTGGAGCCTTTGTAGAAATTTTGCCGGGTAAAGAAGGCCTGGTCCATGTCAGCGAAATGAGCGAAGAACGAGTCAACAAACCGAGCGATGTAGTTAAAGAAGGCGACCACGTAACTGTCAAACTGGTGGCTATAGACGATCGAGGTCGGCTAAATCTCAGTATGAAAGCTGCCAAGCAGGAGCCAAACCATGGGTAGAGTCCGCGACGGTCTCCAGAATCCGCGGAGTCTTCTTTTGCTTGGCGTTGTTGGCTTGGTATTAACCTACGCACTGGTCACTAGAGCAATTGATACTGGCAGCCTGGGGCAGTACGGTCTGACTTTTCTACTATTGATATTAAGTATTAACGTACTGGTTAGAACAGTGCGTGCACTCCGAAATGGGAAAAAATAAACAGACTCTTCTTGATCAGATTAAGGCAGATATCGTCCGTGATAATGTCTGCCCAGACCTGGCCAAGACCGCAACCCAGCTGGTATTTGGAGCAGGGAATCCCGATGCAGACATTGTCTTCATCGGTGAAGCACCAGGAAAGAATGAGGATATACAAGGGCTACCATTTGTCGGTGCGGCCGGTAAATTCCTCAACGATATGCTGGCGAGCATTGGACTGAAACGCCAGGAGGTGTACATTACCAACATTGTAAAATATCGGCCGCCGAACAATCGGGACCCCTATCCAGAGGAAAAAACGTCCTTTTTACCATATCTGGAAGCGCAGTTAGCGGTGATTCAACCCAAAGTTGTTGTCACCCTGGGTAGACACAGCCTCAATTGCTTTTTGCCAGATCTGCAAATTTCGGTAGTTCACGGTCAGCCAAAGCGGTATAAAGGGCAGGTATACTTGCCGTTATTCCATCCAGCAGCAGCACTTTATAACGGCGCGATGCGGGAAACTTTGGAGGAAGATTTCTCTAAAATTCCCTCGGTTTTACAACTTTTAGAACACTAAATATTTCTCTATTAAGAAAGGAATATATGGATAAACAACCAACAAAACAACCCAATAGGAGCTCGAACAATAATCGTTCACAGCGCTCTAACAATGCAAAATCACCCCAAAACAGTGGGGATCATAGTCCTCGCGTGAGTCGCGGGGCGGCAATCCGCGCCCAAAAGCGGACTCAAGAAGACGCTCATCGCATTGCCAGCCAGTATCTAGATGCAGCAACTCTTGAAACCAATGGCCAACCACGGGCTAATTTTATTGATGATAGTCCTCGACTAAAAATTATCGGACTCGGTGGCATGGACGGTGGTGGCTCTAAAAACATGCTGCTGGTTGAATATATGAATGATGCGGTCGTCATGGACTGTGGCAACGACCTCGGGGTCGATCTGCCCGGTATCAACTACGGCATTGCCGATACTACCTATCTAGAAAGCATCAAACATAAACTCCGCGGCTATCTGATAACCCACGGCCACTTGGATCACATCGGTGGACTACCACATATTGTGCCAAGGATTCCAGCGCCAATTTACGGTTCTAAATTTACTATTGGCCGAGCGGAAGAAATTTTTGGAAACTTTGGTCTGCCAATGCCGGAAGGGTTCAAACTCGAAACAATTACCATGAACGAAAATACTCATGAACGACTCAAGGTCGGGCAGTTTTTTGTGGAGTTGGTCCGCGTGACTCATTCCATCCCAGGTAGTACTTGTGTCGTTCTGGATACGCCAGTTGGACGTATCATTAACACCGGTGATTTCCGTTTTGATCCAAATCCACTTGACCATGAACGCACAGATACTGACCGTCTAAAGGAACTAGGGAAAGAGGGCGTTTTAGCTTTACTTAGTGAAAGTACATCAACCGAGCGACCAGGGCGTACGCCGAGTGAGAGTACACTAGAGCAGAGCTTCATTGATATTATGGATAATGCACCGGGCCGAATTTTTGTGGCGATTTTTTCGACCAATATTAACCGTATCCAGATGATTGTAAATGCAGCCGTGCATCACAACAAAAAGATTGCACTGGACGGCAGAAGTATGATCAGTACTCTAGAAATGGCGGTTAGGCATGGTTTTGTAAAGATCCCAAAGGGTATGTTTGTGCCTATCGCTAGCGTACCTAATCTAAAAGACCACGACGTGGTAGTTGTCTGTACTGGTGGGCAGGGCGAACCAAGCTCGGCTCTTCAACGAATGGCTACTGGCGACCACAAACATATTAAACTTAAAGAACAAGATACGGTTATATTGAGCTCGACACCAATCCCAGAAACCGGCAATGATGCGTTAATTGGGGTCATGGTTGATGAACTTATGCGTAAGGGTGTGCATGTTTTTCGTCATGCAACTCACGATGTGGACGGAATTGGTCCGCTACATGTATCCGGTCATGCTAGTTTGGATGAATACGCGGAAATGATCCAAATGACAAAACCCAAGTTCTTCATCCCTATCTACGGTTCTTATCGTTCAAAACAGTATCATATCGAGGAAGCCGTTCGTCAGGGCATACCGCGGGCCAATACCGTTAACGCAGAAAATGGCGACGTCATTGCATTTGAGGGTGACAAGAAAATGTCGATCATTGGCAAAGTTCCACAGGGGACAGTCTTGGTTGATCAAACGGGGGCAATTGTCAGCAACATTGTCATCAAAGATCGTCTGATGCTGGCCGAAGAAGGCTTGGTAGCCGTAGTACTAACGCTGGATAAAAAGAACGGACAGTTATTGACTAGTCCCGACATCATAACCCGGGGATTCATATATATACGTGACTCTGAGGAACTCATGAATGCTTTTCGTATAGAACTACGTCGGGCTGTTGGTCAGCGCTTTAAACGCATTGACCTTGACCGGTTCAAAGCAGAACTCAAAGACCACATTACGCACTTTCTGTTTGAGCAAACTGGCCGTAGCCCAATTGTCATTCCGGTTGTCAACGTTGTCGGCGGAACTGTTCGGACCAATAACGATAAATCGCCAAAACAAAATGGCCAAGATAAAACCCCAACGCCAGAGCGATCACCAGAGGAGGTAGATCGCAAGAGCGACGTGGAGGGAA
>CAYMBM010000083.1:0-3942 GCA_964388705.1 uncultured Candidatus Saccharibacteria bacterium | reverse complement strand
AAACACCTTATTTATGTGTTTTTAAAAGACCGGTGCGATACTGTATGTGCCTTGGGTGCAGGAGGCTTTAAGGTTTAGGGTCTGTTGGCAAAGTGTCGAGAAGGCCGGTGCCCCCAGTACCATAGACGGCACAAAATTAAAGATTTCAGCCGGGGCTTGGCCTATTTTATCGGGGTCTAAGCCAAGATCCTCACTAGCGCCATGCGCTCTCAGCAACTGAACATGCTGGGCTATAACCGCACCGTTAACCACTAGCTGATTGTTACAGGGGTCGATATCACATGTCGAAAAGGCACCGGTGGCGGTATTAATACCTCCACCTGGAATAGACGCCGGTTGGGCTATGTACAGTCCGTCAAGGCTGGTAACAGCGTTTTTCAAGCTAATGTTGCCCCCTTGGGCGATCAGCGCGAAGTATGGGACATCGGCCGGGTCTCTTGGATCAAAGGTGCTAAAGTAAGAGATGTTGGAATCAATCGTTATGTCACCTTTCACATATATTGTTATCTGATAATGATTTGGAATTGATATTCCAGCTAAATCAGTAGTCCCGACGCTCAAGTTAAACTGACAACGACGCATGCCGGCCGCGTCAGCCGGACATCCTGCGATTGCGCTTGCTAAACTACCAACGGAAGTTAGGCTTGTGCTTATTTTGGTGATCGTATAATAATCGTCCACGCAGTGAAAAGAACTGCTCGAGTTCAAATAGCCAGCGGGGAAACCACCGCCACCGCCTCCCACATTGTTCGCAAACCACGTTCTTAAGGTGGGAGCGGTGTTACCTACGCTCGTGTAAAAGCCCAGGGTGGGATAGGTTGGGGGACCAGGTATTTTACCAAGCGCGACAGCACCAAAGTCTGACATGGATTGATAGGGCGGCGAGACACTAGCACTATTGGCTATTATTCCGCCTTTATACACATTACCCACAAGATCGGTCGTCGGGCTGACATAGCCAGTTTTAGCTGGGTATTTATTACCGGTAGCACCGGGGCACGCTATCTGGTCTGTCTTGAATCCTCCCCCGGCGGCCGCGTCATTCTGCCAAACCTGGAAATACGGCGACACCTGCGATTTAATGGGTTGATGACAGGGTGTGGGGTTGACCACTGTGCCGAACGGATCAAACAAAGTCACCGTATATTCACCCGCATAGTTGGCCATAATTGTTATAGTTATGCTTAGCTGACTTGTTCCAGGTGGTATAGATATGGGGGAGTTGGTAACAGTGGGGCCAATCACGCCAGCACCATCTGCGGCAGCAACTAATTTATAGCCAGGGGCTGCCGCACCAGTATTATTCGTATTAATTTTATAGGTGCTGTTGAAACTTTTTCCCGGAGCCCCCGTAGTCGGTATGCCCGAACCGCAGCTTATGCTGATGTTGCCGGACGCACCACAGGCTTGATTATTGTCCCAATTTAGTTGTGTGGCACCGCTGCCCGTGTCATCATAAAGAACAAATTGCACACTGGCATTTGCGGGTCTATAGAAGTATTGCTTGTTAGCAGGATCCAAACTATTGGTAGAAGTTTTGGTTCCTCCATTAGCAGCAAGATCAGTAGAAAAGCCATCAGATGAAGGGTTAGAAGAAAGACTTGGCCAGTTTTGTGCGTATGCCCCGTCAAAAACTGGATTGCCGGCTGGGTACTTCTCCCTTACCTGGTAGCCCCTCCCCCATTTGTAAGGCGCGTTATTCGTCACCACTACTTGGACTATATTGGGGTCTCCTCCGAAATTGGGTGTAACTTTACAGCTAAGTTTTGTGCATCCAATCGCATTCTGGGTGCTGGCGTTAAATTGGTCAAACGGTAGCTGGACCTGGACAGTATTTGGATAATTTATGCCTAGGAGGTTGAGCTTATAAGCAACATTATTCTGATAATTCCCGTAGCTTAATGTTCCTGTGGTGCCAGTTTGAGCCCATGGGGGCGCGGGGGCAACAGCCGGCGGAGTAAGCCCTTGCACTATGTTCGCGTTCCAGGATTTGACTTGTGACCAAACTACTGGATGAGCTTTTGAAGCCTCCAGAGTGGCGTGGAAATTATTCTGGTAGATACCGTTATCTGCATCATATATCAGAGTATTGTAGTTGCCAGAGGTGTTTTGGTCACATGCAGGCGCAAACATGACTGAGGCGTCCCAGGGGTTCCCGCTTGCGTTTGGTTTGTAAATCGTACTGAATTTAAGAGGGACCTTGCAGAAGTTAACCGCTGTGCAAGATACGTCTTTGCTTGACATGCCTATATAAGCTTGGTTGTCGTCAGAGGATACGCTAAAATACCGTTCATCGTTTACATCTGGGCCATTTTGTATATGTGCTATGAACGCAAAAACCCGATAATTTTGGTGCCCTGAAATCGACGAGGCAATACCACGTTCTTGGTTTGGTCCACCACCTTGTATATAAATGGTGGGTTGAGCTGAGCAGAGACTACTTGTTTTTGTAGTGGATATCCAATTATTTGTTAGATTTCCAAAGTTTCCTGTCCAGTCTTTTTCGGTGTCGCTTAGGCTTTCTATCCAATAATCAACGGTGGGCGAATTCAGATCTTTACAGACTTGCTTCACAGTTATTGTTGTGTCATGCCCCAACGGAACATAGATCTTATACCACATGTATTTCCCATCAAAGTTACCATGTCCAACACCCGTAAGCGGTGTAAAATTGTTGTTAGCGCTATCGGTGCCCGAATTTGGGGTTGGCGCGTTATTATCTATCGCCACGTTTGTGAAGGCATGCGCAGTACCCGCTCCCACAAAACTCAAAAATAAACAGCTAAACCCGAAAACTACCAACGCGGTAAGTATTTTTTTGGGCAACATCAGATTAAAAATTTTTGGGTTCGCCACTTGCATAGCTTTAGCCACCCTTGGCATCTTTTTCAAAGCCCGCCGCCGCTTGGGGTTGGCCTTCTTGTTTGAGTTTTTCGGCTGCCAGTCGGGCATATTTTTTTCGGTTGTTAGTATCGCCTTTTTGTTGGTATAGATACCAATAACTACGATAAGTAACAGAGGTTATTTTATCTGAGGGCACGTTAGCTATAATTTCCTTCAATGCACTCTCTGCAGCACTGTATTCTTTTTGGTCGGTATATGAATCTGCGTACTCGCTTAGCTGTAGCTGGTATGACGCGTAATCATGGCTAATCAGATACTGTTGAGTATATGGTTTGCCTCTTCCTTCTACTGTAGCGCGGATATCTTTAGTCTTGTTGATATGG
Source organism: uncultured Candidatus Saccharibacteria bacterium (assembly GCA_964388705.1). Taxonomy (GTDB): domain Bacteria; phylum Patescibacteriota; class Saccharimonadia; order Saccharimonadales; family OMJO01; genus OMJO01. The sequence goes on along the minus strand of CAYMBM010000083.1, from coordinate 715 downwards.
TGGAATAACAAAAAACCAGCAATAATCAGCAAAACAACTAGTCCATAAACTACTACTTTGCTCCGGATAAGCCTCGGGGCCCCAAGACTTAAGATTTTCATGTTTAGTATTCCTATAATTCCACCTGTTTAAGGTATCGCTTTACATAAGCATAATAAAATAGCCGCTAACTAATTGCAAAAAATTATTAAGGGTTGTGGTCTGCCCGCTTTCGCGGGCAGACCCAAACTACTTCCTACCTGCCAACAGAGCACGCGTTGGGCTGACTGGCCGTGGTGACGCACACAGCCGCGTTTGCGGGCCAGTACGACACGTTGGTGTCCGCCCACTTCTGACCCTTCTTGTAGAACCGGGTCAGGTTATCGAGCCTCTGTGAGCCATAGCTCCCGTCTGATGGTGCTTCAATCGAGATTGTGCGCTTGATAACACGCCCACGACGAAGCCTCCAGAACCTGTGCTGGTACAGACACTTGAACCCCGTCACGCTGTACATCCCGCTGAAGCAGGCTTTCACGAACTTGAGCCTGATCTTTGCTTTGTACGCGAACGTCACGGTAGTTGTGGCGCCTGCCTCAACCACAAAAGGGTTTACCGTGATGGTCGTGCAAGCCCAGGTTGATGGGTTGTACTGGTTGATCCGGGCCTTGCAGTACTGACTCCTGAAGACCTTCTGGGCCGAGGAGGTGCGCGTAGCACTCCCCGCTCCGGCTGGAAT
>CAYMBM010000082.1:0-3971 GCA_964388705.1 uncultured Candidatus Saccharibacteria bacterium | reverse complement strand
TAGCGTCCTCGAAGTTATAGCCACTCCACGGCATAAAGGCAACCGTCAAATCTTTACCCAGAGCTAATTCGCCTTCAGCAATTGACATGCCTTCGATAATTGGATCACCCTTCTTGACTTTCTGACCGCTGTTAACCACGACTTTTTGATTAATGCTAGTTCCCTCATTACTACGTACGTAGTGCTGGGGATGATAGGTAACCGTACCCGTTTTGTACTTAACGACTACTTCGTCGCCAGTGGATTTTATAACTTCACCGTTGGCCTCAGCGCTTATCAGCTGGCCGGTGTTGTTGGCAGCGGTAGCTTCCAATCCAGTACCGACAATCGGGGCACTTGGTTGCACTAACGGCACTGCCTGGCGTTGCTGATTACTACCCATTAGGGATCGATACACATAATTTTTCTCAATAAACGGAATGAGCCCGGCGCTGGAACCAATAATTTGCTTCCTGCTGGCGTCCATGTGGGTGACGTCATTAGCGTCAACTTCACCAAAGTTCAAAAAACTGCGGGCTGATACGCGTTCATTAACAAAGTGCCCATTGCCATCAAACTTTTCACTGGCGTTAGCAATTACCGCAGACTCTTCGCCGGCTGCATCAAGATATAGCACTTCGGAGGTTACCTTGGCTTTCACTGGCCAAGTGACTTTATCTTTAACTGCCACCAGTTGTTTGGCTTGAGTAGCGGTAATCTTCTGGCCAGCTTTAACGACGATCTTGCCCTTGGCGTTTTCTAGATTAACACTGGCAATGTGACCAACAGCGTCCTTTGCTGTAACAGCGTTAATAACTTTTCGATATGGTGTTTCGATAAAACCGTAATCGTTGATCCTAGCATAGCTCGCTAAGTTCAATACTAAGCCAATGTTGGCGCCTTCAGGTGTTTCTACCGTACAAATACGACCATAGTGAGTAGCGTGGGCATCACGGACCTCAAAACCAGCACGTTCGCGACTGAGACCACCGGGACCCATAGAACTCAGACGTCGTTTATGGGCTAGCTCACTAAGAGGGTTAATCTGATCCATAAACTGGCTTAATTGAGAACTGGCAAAGAACTCACGAACAGCCGCCACGACCGGTCGGGCATTAATCAACTGGGTTGGAGTAACGGTTTCGATCTCGCACATGCTCATACGGTCTTTGGTGTTGCGCTCCATTCGTAGTAGCCCGATACGGAATTGTCGTTGAACAAGCTCACCAACCAATTTGACTCGCCGATTAGCAAGGCTATCGATGTCGTCAGCCGGCTCTTGGCTGTTGTTCAGCCGAATAATTTCGGCGATGATAGCATTGAGGTCCTGCAGGCGCATGATGCGATTCTCGACAGTGTTGGAAACATTAAGATTTAGTCGCTTATTGATCTTGTAACGTCCGACTCGACTAAAATCAAATCGTTTAAAGTTATAGAACATGTTTTCTAGCAGACTGCGGGCATTATCAACAGTAGCCAAATCACCAGGACGAAGTCGTCTATAGACCTCGATTAGGGCGTCATTGGTACCTTTGGCTGGATCTTTTTCAAGCGTGGCATCGACAAAGTTGAGTTTACCGCTATCGACATGCTTGAACTCCTCACGAATTTGACTTTCACTCATCCCAAGAGCTCGTAATAAGGTGGTAACCGCAATTTTTCGCTTGCGGTCAATCTTGACGTAAAGTGCCCCCGCGGCCGCGGTCTCAAACTCCAACCAGGCCCCCCGGCCAGGGATAACTTTGGCACCGTATAAGTTGTTACTGCCATGAGGGTCAGCGGTAAAGAAGACGCCGGCCGATCGAATTAGTTGGGATACCACAACTCGCTCAGCACCGTTAATTACAAAGGTTCCACGCTGGGTCATCCAAGGATAGTCACCCAGGTAAATTTCTTGTTGCTTGACTTCACCGGTGACCTTGTTTGTCAGTTCAACGGTAGCTTTCAGGGGTGCTTCGTAACTGACGTTATTTTCCCGAGCTTCAGACTCGGTCATTTTGGGATCTTCAAAACGATAATCTTTAAAAGATAATGATAACTTGGCACCAGTATAATCTTCTATCGGACTGATTTCAGCCAAAAGCTCACCAAGCCCTTCGTCGACAAACCACTGAAAGGACCGGTTCTGATGATCTACAAGATTAGGTAAATCAAGTATTTCGTCTGTTTCGCTAAAGAACGTACGCTGGCCATGCGTAATTTTGGCGGTTGCTGAAGCTTTGGGCATAAATAACGTATCTCCCACTGTTAAAAGTAGCGGTTGGCTGCGGCCAACTGTCTACTACTACTGAATGCTGATGTTGTAATTTTGGGCGCGAAGATCACTACCGAGGGTATTTTTGGTGCAAATCGATGACAACAATAGCACAGCCCTTTGTATACTACTTCTTACATTCAAGTTTGATAGATAAAATCATTACTGTCAAGCTTTTTATTTGATTTTGGGGCGTTCAGCAATCACAGCATCAACTAAGCCATACTTTTTGGCTTCGTCAGCGGTCATCCAATAGTCACGCTCCATGTCTTCTTTTATTCGCTTGACTGTCTGTCCAGTGTTTTTAGCCATAATTTCGTTTAAACGGTGTTTGACTCGCAAAGACTCCCTAAGGTCGATCTCCATGTCTGTTACTTTACCCTTAGTACCGCTGCTAGGTTGGTGAATCATGACTGTCCCGTTAGGGAGCATAGATCGCTTACCCTTACGACCACTACTAAGCAGAAATGCTGCAGCACTGGCCTGTACACCTATACCGACTGTTTGAATGTCAGCTTTGACATATTGCATGGTGTCATAAATGGCTAAGGCATCGTAGACACTCCCGCCTGGACTATTAATGTATAAATAGATGTCTTTGGTGGAGTCTTGGTTATCGAGGAAAAGCAACTGGGCCACAATGAGGTTAGCGGTATGTTCATTAACGTCAGTACCCAGAAAGATAATGCGATCTTTTAAAAGCCGTGAGTAGATATCATAGGCTCGCTCAACACGACCTTCATTTTCAATTACAGTTGGTATAAGAACTGATGATTGAAGATTGCTCATAACAATCAGTATAATAATTTAGCACTCTATAGTCAAGAGTGCTAGTTTTCCTTGTTAGCCAACTAATGAATAACTTTTGAGTTTAACTAGAACTTTTTCTGTTAGCAGACGACTTGCAATGTCTTGACGGTTACCAGGCTTATCGAGTTCAGCTTGCATAGCTTGATCTTGGTATTGACCTTTGAGCAACTGAATGCGGGTTTCGAGTTCTTCTAGGCTGACATCAAGATGTTCTTTTTCGGCAATTTCAGCCAATACCAAACCAGCTTTGACACGATTGGTAGCTTGGGGTTCAAGTTCACGACGGTAATCATCATCGGTCATACCCTCCAGTTGCAAAAATTCTTCATAGGTTTGTCCGCGGTAGATAAGGTTTTGCTTACTATCTTTGATCATGCTGTCAATAGTATTCTCGACCAAAACTTTGGGAAGATTAACCGTACTCTTGGCGGTAATTTTCTGCACCAGATCCGATTCGTCACGCTGCTCGGCTTCTTTTTGGCGCTCAAGTGTCAATTGCTTTTTGATATCGGCTTTGAGTTCGGTCAAGGTTTTAAAGGGACCCACGGTAGCGGCAAAAGCATCATCAAGTGATGGCTCCAAAAGTTCGTTAACTACTTGGACAATCACATCAAAAGTAACCTTTTTATTGGCTAAGGCTTTCACGCCGTAGTCTTTTGGAAAGTCTAAAGCAAAGGTTTTTTTATCGCCTGGGCTTAAACCAGCAATGTTATCTTCAAAGCCCGGAATAAAAGCGTTACTTCCAAGTAGTAATGGGTAATCTTTGCCGTCGGCGCCCTTTATTGGCTGGCCTTTGGCATCTTTACCGGAAAAATCTATAACGACTTCGTCGCCTGAACGAGCGGGGCGCTGCACTGGCTTTTTTTCAGCTTGCCGCTGCCTGAGTGACGCCAGTACTTCTGCGACATCTTTACTGGTAATTGTTACC
>CAYMBM010000081.1:300-4026 GCA_964388705.1 uncultured Candidatus Saccharibacteria bacterium | reverse complement strand
TGAGCGGTTACTGGAGTGCAGTCGTGTGCTGTTCCGATCTGGGGGCTTAAACTTTGGTTCGGGGCTATTTGCCGGCTTCTGCGTCGTTGACGCGTCATCTTTGTTAACCGGTTGACGGCCGGCCGGCTTAAAATCTTCGATCATATGAGTATTAGTGTACCAAAAAGCTAGTGGTTTAGGCTATTCGTTTCGCCTTTTAAGGCTCATCAGCACAGCTCAAAAATCTGTGGACGAAAGGATTGAGGGGCGAGGGTGGGCTGGAGGAGAGGATGGACGCAGAAGCGACCGAGACCTGACCTACAACAGCCCACCACGACCCCTGTCGACACTCAACTCAGCTTTAAAGCTGAGGTCTCAGCCAGTGTCTTGGCTGTATTGCAAGGTAGGTCAGCGAGTGTGTCGCGGACCATTCGAGCGTGACGAACGACGTACGGCACGCACAACGTTCACCGCGATGTAGAAGAGTCCGAAGACAATCGCCCACACCAGTGCGCTCCAGCCACCACCGGCTGCATATCCGATCAAGGCTCCGGCGGCTGCCCAGAACAGCAACCATAGGAAGAATCTCATGATCACCTCCTCAGTCGTGTGACGAAGTCACGACGGTGCCGTCGCCGGACATGATGTGTTTGATCCATGGCCAGCGGTCGTGTTTGAACGGCCACTTGCCGATCTCCATCTTGCCTTCGGCGTACGAAACCGCCTTGGTGGGATACGGCCACCAGTTGACGTAGCAGTCGACGCAGCCCTTGTATTGCCAGCCCCACGAGCCGTCGCCATTGACCGATTGTGCCGGCTTGTACTGGAGACGAGTGCCGTTGGCGCAGGCACGGGTCTGGAGACTCATCCAGTAGTAGACGATGACCCCGGGCTTGTACTGGACCCGTTTGAACGCCCACCCGCAGACATACGTCGAGTACGCCACTGACATGGTTGTCAGTCGCGCCTCGAACGCAGACCGCGACGTGGTACGCCAACTACCGATCACGTACACCGTTGTGGTTGAAACTTGAGGTGTCAGATCGGGACGGGTGATCGTTCTCGCGACCGCCGTCTTGATGTCCGACGTCACCGATGGGTCATTCTCCCACGCCGGGCTTGTAGAGCCTTGAGCAGTCTTGACCCGTAGTAGCAGGGTCTCGACCGCGAGGTTCGAGGCCAGGTTGATGTCAGAAGTGACCACCACCTTGCCGTTGACGTTGATGGTGCCAGTGGTGTCTGCGTGAGCAGAGCTCAGCTGACTCACCGGCGACCAGAACGCGACCAGGCTCGTCGCGAGGACGAGCATGATCCATCGTATTCGATTCATGTTTCCTCCGCTTCGTTGTCTGCTACCTGTTGTGGTTTTCTGTTCCCCACTTTTCTAGGTTAGTTCAAGCAGACCGAAGCGTCTCCGGAGAGGCGCTTGGCTGTCGGTTATGCCATTGACTCCACGTGCACGAGGCATCCATCTTACAGCGCACGTTTCATAGTCCCAACCTAGTTTCGCTTCCTTGCATTTTTAACGTACATACTTCTCATCCGTGAGAAGTGCGTCATGCGTAATGGGCCTGAACTAAAGTGTCTCCCTTCACCGAGTCTTGTAGTTGTCCCTGCATGAATCAGAATTATTAAGTAATAACCTCAATACATGCAGCGAAGTGTACCCTCTGCACTCAAAAATCGTCCAACCAGCTGGTTGCTAAGTCGGACCCTATTGCTCATTACCTAAGAGTAAGGGGGTTCGGCTGTTCGGTTTCGCTACTGACTCCATGTATACCAAGCGACCAGATTGCGGTATGCACTTCAACGTCCCAACCTAGTTGTGACTATATTCTAAATCTATTAGCTGTTTTGTCAAGTGTAGTTTAAAGCATAAGTATTTTGTGCTTGTGGTTGCTTTTTTTAAGAAGATATAGTATAATAATTTTCATGGTTTTCCAAAAACGTGTCCCTGAGGGACCGGCGCCTAAAGGTGTGGTGTTATTGCTGCAGGTACCAAGGACAAATGAAAAAAAAGAACTAGCTGCTGAACAGCTGTTTGCCAGCCTACACGGGTTATTAATCAGTTCTGAAAAACGCCAGTGGGGCCAAGCTCCGCGGGAGCGGTTGAGCTTTGAAATTGCCGTCCAACAGCGACGGATTGGCTTTTATGTCTGGGTGCCAGAAGAGTTGAAAAGTTTTGTAGAGGAGCAGATTTATGCTCAGTACCCTACAGTTCATATTTCGGAAGTGCCAGACTACACCGAGGCCGAAACCAACGCTACGGTTCAGCTGACGGCAGAGCTACGTTTAACGGCCCACGAGGCGCTGCCGGTTAAGACCTTTCCTAGTTTTGAAGTCGATCCCTTGGCTGCCATTACGGCCGGCCTGGCTCAGTTTGATGATCATGAAGAAGCCTGGATGCAAGTTATTATTCGACCAGCGCCTGATCGCTGGTACAAAAAGAGCGAGCAGTATGCCAATAGTATTCGTGGCGGCAAAAGCTCCACACGGGGCATGTTTGGGGCGCTATGGTCGCCCCCAGAGACCACAACTGAAAAACCCCAACTAGCCGAGCATGAATCAGCTCGCGCTGCAGCCGCTGAAGCCAAGAGCCATAAGTTGGCTTACGAAATGGCGCTAAGAATTGTCTACCGTGGCCAGAGCTCACCCGAGCAAGCTCGGATGCGCATGCAGGCTATTACGGCTACCTTTAAACAGTTTAATACCACCTACCTCAACGGGTTTAACAGTCGTATGCTGGGTGATGATTCTCGCTACTTGGAATCCTACCGGCACCGTTCAATTGGCCGGCGCGGTTTTGTCTGTAACATCGAAGAAGTTGCCAGTTTGTACCACTTGCCACACACCAATGTAGAGACACCAAATATTCTGTGGGCTAATGCCCAAACGGCCGAGCCGCCAGCTAACTTACCGATTATCAACGAAGCTAGCCAAGAAAACGTCAGTCCCATGGCCGCTACCAATTTTCGTGGTCACAATACGGCCTTTGGTATCCCGCGTGAAGACCGCGGCCGCCATCTTTACATCATTGGGCAAACCGGAACCGGTAAGTCGGCTTTACTAGAACTACTGACCATCTCGGACATTTATAGTCCGTACGGCTTTGCGGTCATTGACCCCCACGGCGACTACGCCTTGAATATTATGAGACGCATCCCTAAAGAGCGGGCTGAAGATGTCATATATTTCAACCCAGCTGATACTGACTTCCCTATAGCCTTTAACCCCATGGAAGTTCCCGATGAAAAACTCAAGAGCCACACCTGTTCGGAGCTGATCGGCGTACTCAAGCGGATGTTTGAATCTTGGGGACCACGGTTGGAATACATTTTGCGTTACAGTATTTTAGCGCTGTTAGACTACCCTGATGCCACTATGCTCGACATCACTCGTATTTTGACCGACAAAAAATTTCGGGCAGAAGTGATGAACCATGTCGATGACCCAGTGGTCAAAAACTTTTGGCAAGTCGAATTTGCCAGCTGGAATGACAAGTTTGCTGCGGAAGCTGTAGCACCGGTACTCAACAAAGTTGGTGCCTTCACGGCTAACCCGACAGTGCGTAATATTATTGGCCAACCAAAGAGTAGTTTTAACATCCGCCAGATTATGGACGAGCGTAAAATTTTGATCGTCAATTTGTCGCGTGGTTTGATTGGCGAAGACAACGCCGCCCTGCTTGGTGCGCTTTTGGTTACCAAAATTCAGCTGGGCGCCATGAGTCGGGCCGACATCGACATA
>CAYMBM010000081.1:0-290 GCA_964388705.1 uncultured Candidatus Saccharibacteria bacterium | reverse complement strand
TATCCGAGAGGGCGCCATTTTATCTCTACGTGGACGAGTTCCAAAACTTTGCCACTGATTCTTTTGCCACTATTCTGTCAGAGGCCCGTAAGTACGGCTTGAGTTTAACGGTGGCTAACCAGTACATTGCTCAGATGATGCAAACCGTCAAAGACGCTGTGTTTGGTAACGTCGGCTCTATCATTTCCTTCCGGGCCAGCGCCGACGATGCCAGCACCATGACCAAATATTTTGAACCCAAATTTACTGACTACGACCTGGTGCACATGCATAACCGGCACATTGTGCTG
>CAYMBM010000080.1:0-4036 GCA_964388705.1 uncultured Candidatus Saccharibacteria bacterium | reverse complement strand
TTAATACCAAGCGGCGCGAGTTTATGGTGCGCGGCAAAGGCCAAAAAGATAGGCCAATATTTATTAGCCCTGAGGCCGCCGCTTGGATTGATAAATATTTGGCGATGCGTACCGATAACACTAAGCCGTTATTTATCCGCTACAGCGGCAGTAAAAAGGTTGATAACAGCGGTAATTTTACACGATTAACCGCTCGCAGTATCCAGCGTATGGTAGCGCGCTATGCCCTGCTGGCCGGCATTACTAAGCATGTTAGCCCGCACACCCTGCGTCACAGCTTTGCTACCGATTTATTAATGAATGGCGCCGATCTGCGATCGGTACAAGCCATGCTGGGCCACTCCAATATCGCCACTACCCAGATATATACCCATGTAACCGACCCTCATTTAAAAGCGGTGCACGAAAAATTCCACGCCAAAAAACAAAGCTAGTGGCCGCCCAGATCACTTGGAGCCGGATGACCGATAGAGCCGCCGGCTGATGGTGTTACACAACCTGATGAGTCTAGGCCGGGTCCAACCCCCGATCCAACCTGATATAGCCCACTACTCGGTCCAATCTGCATAACAAAGGTTTTGCAAAGTGACTCCATTGACTGCACTGCATAATTTGGCTCATTATACTGAGAAGTTAAACCTATTCTAGCTCTGACTCGCTGGATTTGGTCGGCTGCTTGGCCCGTAACGTCAATTACTGACTGGCCGCCAGAAAAATTTACGGCCGCACCGCTTAAATCAGTGCCCTGTATTACAACCTTTAGTTCCTTATACTGGGCGGTGAAATACAGATAGTAAGTATTGGCCAAACCGTCCAGGTGGGTAATTTCGCTATTGCAATATGTCCTTGCGCCCAGATTGTTACCTGACGGATCGGGCTTAGGACTAGGGATGTTGTCCTTACACGTACCTGATACAAAGATACCGTTCCGGCCGCTGATACTGTAATCCACACAACCAGTATTCGGGTTAGGATTACTGGGATTTAGAGGAGGCTTGCAGATATTAATATGGCCCGGGCCATTATCCGGGTAAAGGTAATAGGCTCTTGTTCCAGCCTCAAGGCTGCTATTAGTGTTGGGTGGGATTGTATTACGATCGATACTATATATTTGAGTTCGTAAAACCCCGGTTTTGTCCGCCGGAAAGCCGGCTTCTTGCGGCAGAATGCCAAGGGGTGGGCCTAACCAACTTGGAGAGCCTTTATAAGAGCTATTTTCCCAACCGACATACAGGTCTTTCAGATTTGTGGCATCAATCTTAACTATCAATGGCTTGCCCGGCGTAACAGTGTTAACTATCGTCTGTGGATTACTATCGACACTGATACAAGAATATTTGGCTAGGCCACTCCCGCCTGACAGGTCGGTTGTAAAGTATTTACTGCCATCTGTCGGTGTTGGAGGCCAGTTTGTACAACCGCTAAAACTGGTACCCCCGTCCTTGATGTAGGCTTTAGCATCGTTTATGCCCGACTGGGCAGCGTAATAGGCCTGGGCGGATAATTCGCGGTTTGATGCCTGTCTTAGTTCTCTGTCGGACAGCCTAGAGAAACCGATCGCTATCAAGGCAATTGTTACTGTCAATATAGACACAACAATAAGCGATACAACGCCCTGCTGAGATTGGTAGATTTTTTTAAGTTTTTCTTGCCTCATGAGTGTGGGTTCTCCAGTACAGTACTATCATAGTCCACAGCCGCGCAAAGGTCAGTACTTTGTATACTGCCAGTGCACCGAGCATCTGGTGCCAGCGATTGGTCAGACAAATAATTAGCCGAGTTGGGACAATCCGGCATAGGGTCGTTTGTGCATTGGCTGTAAAATTGGCCGGTATGATCAACTCCATAAAAAATGACGTGGATTTTTACGTTACAGCGGCCGGTACTGCCGCCACTACAATTTACGATTAATTCATTTAGCTGCATGCCGGCATCGAGCATATTAACTGCTGGGCTGGGTGATGCATTGGTGTCACAGCCACCAGCTATGGTATCTCTTCCTAAACCGTAGGTAGTGCTGTCAACTTGTTTCCCTATCTGAAACGAATACTTATGATTACCCACACAAAAAGCACCCTGCTGAGCGTAACCTGAGGGGGAACTGCCATTATAGACAAACTGGCTGTGATCTGCCCGCATATTGTCCACATTAGAAGAAGTAAATTGGATGTCATCAGTAATACTTTGAACGATGTTTCTGGCATCTTCCTGGGTCTTACTCATACTAACCCCTTTGTAAAACAGATCGCTTATCTTAACGAAAGAGGCAAGAACTCCAACCAGTAATACTGAAAATACGGTAGTTGCTATGAGTAGTTCAATGATGGTAAAGCCCAGTTGCTCTTTGTTTGGCTTAAGTCTCATCGCCTACACACCTAATTAACATTCCCGTTTGGCCTAAAGTACAGACTGGCTTGATTAATAGGACCGCCGCCAAGTCTATCCCAGCGTACAAACACCTGAAACACCGTGTCATTAACGCCTGTAACAGGACTCGGTACTGTTATTTTATTGGTCGTGATGATGTCTATGTAAAAAGGCGTTGCCTCGCCCGGGATATTGCGTACGCAAGCATTGGATGGTGTGCTTTTGTAGGGATTAGCGCTGGTGGGACTGCTACCGCCGCCCTGCAACGTAGTATCTTCACCCCCTGAAGGGAAGTTTGTGTATGGTGCCCATTGTGGAGTGACTGAACCGGCTGTCGTAGCTGTATCGTCTAGGCAATAGTGGTTTGGGGTGGCAAAGTTAGTCTTAAAACTGGCAGCCGTTTCGCCTCCGTAACGAATACGCAAATCGGTAATTTGGTTTTGAATTAAATTCAAAGCCTGGTTGCGTTCACGGGCCGTAATGGCCTGATCTAGGCTGCGATTGGCCGTAGCATAGGCTATTCCAACGGCAAAAGCCGCGATTGCCAAGGCCAACAGAGCCTCAACTATTGTATCGCCCCGATTTTTTTGTCTGCCTGTATTTAACATTGTGTTGTATCAATCCCATAATCCAATTGAGTCGATGCGCCAACGCCGTTGACACTGCTGATTATTATCCGAGCAAGACTTTTCCCGTCTGTCAGGCAGATTTGATAGCTTTGTAAAATTGGCGGATCAGGTGTAGCTGTGGCGAGAGCGGGAATACACGGTGCAAGACCTTCAAGACAATTTACTACATTGGCACCATTAACTAAATCATTGGCCGGGTAGTAATTGTTATTAAGTGCATACTGATAAACCTTTAAGTCCTCTGAGCCATTCACACTTGTGTTATCGCCGGTATTAAAATTGTTCATAAAACCAATCATGTGACTTTGGGTGCCGCCGCCACACGAACCGCCGCTTAGAGCGCAGACACTAAAGACGTATGCCGGGCTAAGGCTAAACGTTTCTGTCAGGTCGGCATACGGAGTACCGCTAACATTCTGGCCAATAGCCGGTTCCGGGTTGGCGCTATACATATCTTGCGGCAGAACATCCTGCGACAGGATGCCAGTAGAACTACTGCAGTGGACTAAACGACAACCAAACACAGAGTAGACATACAAATTACTGTCTTGTGGCGAGCTAGTCCAGCTTTTATCCGTAAATTGTATGGCCTTGCCCAAAAATGTGCATTGTGGCGCATAACTGCTTGTCGGAGCGGTATTTTTAATAAGCGGCCGGGTTATTCCACTAATGGGTTGGGGCGTGCAGGTCTGTTGGGAGGGGTTGCCGTTAGTAACACCAGTAGATACGTCACTCATCCATTGCTGGAGCTTAGACTGGGTTTCGCGCATTTTTTGGTCGAAGTTGGTTTTTTCTTGCCGGCCGTCTATAAGAGCCCAGGCTGACGCGATAAGCAAAGTAGAAACAGCCAGAACAATCATCACCTCAAGAACGGTGTACCCATTTGACACGCGCCGCATAAGTCACAGTATAACATAAGCGGAAAGTAAAATAACTCTTTAAAATCGTAGTCTTAACTGGGGTGGTTAATTTAAGCCCATCCAAGTCTTATAGTGGTCCAATAATGAAGGTCCGAACAGCACCACTATAAAGGTCGCAGT
>CAYMBM010000079.1:0-4050 GCA_964388705.1 uncultured Candidatus Saccharibacteria bacterium | reverse complement strand
CGGTAAAGAAGAGTAAGAAGCTTTAAAGCAAGTGCAAGTCTCGGAGCCGCCCTAGGGCGGCTCCATTTGCTTCAGGATCAGTTTTGCTGTACAATGGTGGCACAGGTCGGGGTAACTCCCCCGGCGAGCACTGAAGGCCTTGGGAGAGGCCAGAGAGTGCCAGAGTTCGCGTAGAAGCTCCGCAGCAAGCCGGTTCCCCCTCCCCGGCGCAAAACCCTCCCAAGGCTGGCCCGGCCTAGAGCTTCAGGGTGATTTATTTTTCAAGCATCGTTAGCTTAGAGAAAAGTGCAATGGGAGAATACACAACCTAATAATATCTTAGCCCTGCGTGGTTCTGCCGCGTGGGGTTTTTTGCGTCGTGGAGAAAAGTTAATGAGCGTTAAGCAGTTTAAAAAAGTTGGATGTGAAAAAGAAGATATTATCTCTGCGCTTGAGAAGTGGATTTCAGAATTAAGAAGCGGAAAAGAAAAAGCAAGAACTGCGGTACTAGTATGGCGTGATGGGGAAAATGAAACAGTAGCGTACACACCTATGGGTGTAATATCAGGCTCTTCTAGTCTTATCGGTATGCTACACTTTGCGTCATGTATGATTTTTGATCGAACCAAGAGGGTGAACTGAGATGGAGATTCAACAACTAAGAGAAGAGGCTAAACTACTATTAAAGCAAGACGAAGATAGCGCTTATGCTCTACGCTCTTGTTGGGTTTGTAATCCATGTCATGGGCATTTAAAAAGATAAAGTATATTGTTCGTTGCTTCGCGAATGTGGTAGTGTTTTCTTTAAAGGCGTAGATATTACGGAGCGGAGTGATGCATAATCTAAAGCCGAAGCGGTGGAGTTTCAGTAATAAGTGCCTTTTAGCTTGTGTTGAAGCGATTAAGAAAGATGCAAAGATTAACCGCGAATACGATATTCCATTTCTAGCCGGATATAGCGAAGATGGTAAAACGATCTACGTAGATAAGGATATGCCGGAAGGCTATGCGGAGAGGGGCGGACAGTACGTACACGCGATCAACTATCTTTTGTTCCATGAGGGCGTAGAAAAAGCTTTGCTCGATCAATGGGAAGATGTTACTTACGATGATGCCCATGAAGTTGCTCAGCATGTAGAACAGAGCGCAGTAGATGCCGCAGGGATTGATGATAGGCAGTATAATGCTTTTATGGATAAATGGGTTAAGAAATGTGAAGCAAAGAAGAATCCGAAACTTCCACCTGATCTTGATATGACACCCTACGAGGAGAGTGAGCAATGAGTGCTTATGATCGTTGGAAAACGAATCCACCGGATGATGAGCAGGGACCGAGTGACATGCAGTTTGTCGAGGCTGAAGAAGAGCTTGAGAATGATGACTGGTTTGTCAATGAAGTGGAAATGCGTATAAATGATGGCCTTTCTGAAGAAAGTGCCAAGAAGCATGTAAGGGATAGCAACGAGTATCAGACGCGCTTAAGCGATCTTGCAAGTGAAATTATGGAACAGGAAATAGAGCAAGCTTTGCAAGATGAAGCGGATGCGAAGAGCAACTATGAGGAAGAAATATGAGTCGTTACTACGATCCACAAAAAGACGATATTTTCTATGGCCGAATTTTTAGAGACTGGTAAAGATAATAAAACAGTCGTATACGTTCCGACCGAAGCAAATCTCCCCATCTTAGAAGCAACGAGGAATTCAAAATGAAAGCTTTTTACGCAATGGCACTACTGTCTGCGCCAGCTTTTGCAGCATCTTATGTACAGCAGTTGCAGTGTGCAGCAACGAGTATTGCGCTGAATAATCCTACGACAAGTGCCACTGTTGTATGCCCTGTAATTCCTCCCCCGCCAAGTGGTTCATGCACGCAAAATTCTACAGGTGATGCACCGGGGTATACCGCGCAATGTTCGGGGTTCTACATGCTGCATTCCAGTGGCGGTGCGAATATTCAGAAAGGACCGTCATCATTCACGTATTCTTTTGTGTTTGGCGATAGTTGGCCCGGCGATCAGTTTGGGTTTACCAGTATTTTCACCATCGGGAAAAAGCAATTTCTATCGATCCCATTTAAGCCGTCGCCGGGGCATACGGTTAGTTTTAATGTCAACGGAAGCTACACGCGCTACCCAGTTACTTTTTCTGTCAGCACGGCTTCGGGATTGTTTAACAATGGTGTGAAAGGTGGTCAGGTACTTTGTGTGAAAACGAATAACCCGACCCTGAAAGTCACAAGTAATGGCAACCCTACATCAAATTGCGTTCTAAGTCAGAACGTCACGTACTGGCTCAATATCATCCCCGCGAAATACGATGCGGCTACAGGTTGGGGTGATAGTGCGAATGGGTGTCAGACAAGCTCATGCCAGTTGGGTGTGACACTGTATTCGGTGAACTAGTTTCAATGGCTGGCTTAGGCGGGTAGATAGTCCCTGTGGACGTCGTATTCGCAAGAGTGCCCTGCTACTGGACTAAGCCAGCCACCTAACAGGAGAGGAACAATGTTTGGGTTAACTGGCAGGAGAGAGACATAGATGAAATTAACGCGCGAACAGGTGTTGGAACAATTGGATCAAGCGATTGTATACATCGAAGATGATACGCCGGGAACGGGTGCCTGTTCGCTACGCCAAGCCCGCGCCACAGTCTCAGAACTCTATGAGGAAGTGGAGCGGTTGAGGCGTGCGGTGGAGAGGAAGAATGCGGTGCTTAAGACAGCCGTGCCGCAAAAGCGTGATTTTGTAAATGGTAGTGCGCAACTAGCTGCCGCAATCGAGTACGCCATCGCCTACACCGGAGAACAGCCATGATTAGCGCGAAGGATTACGAGCCAAGGGATAGAGAGCAAATTCTTGGAGACGATGAAGACCGTGCCGCTGATCGTTCCTTAGCGCGTGAGGTATCCGAGACAGCGCAGGTGACGGAGGAAGCAGTAAGGCTTGGATGTGATGCTATACATGGCGAGATTAACGAAGAGGGTATGCAAGCCGCCCTCGCTGCTGCGTATCCGGCTTTGATGGCTGAGATTAGTACTTTGAAGCAACAACGCCGCTGGACAATAGAACGTGTAGACGGCGGTATACGTATTTGTGAAGGTGGTCATCACCGCTCCCAAGACTGCGAGTTTGAGTATTACGTGCCTCAGGCCGACCGCGATAGGCTGGCTGCGGAGAATGCTGCGCTTGTGAAGGACGCGGAGAGGTTGGATTGGCTATCGGCTAATCCGCGAATCACTGAGGCGCACGTAAACGGCAAGGTGGAAAACGCGCACGCTTACGTGGTATGCGGCCACCAGTCTTTCACGCTGCGCGAGATTATAGACGCCGCCATCGACGCGGCTGCGAGGGGGCGGGGATGACCAAAGAAGAATATCGTGAGCTATGTTGTTGGCGTGCTGCTGCAATTTGCTGGTTCCTAATCTGGATTATTGCGGAGTTGAAGCCATGACCAACACCAGTGAGCAATGGAAAAACGCCAAGTTCGTTTGCCGCGTGCTGGAAGCTGGCAATAATGCTACGCCAGAGGATCGCGCGGAAGCGTTTTGGATGGTTAGGCAATTCCGCGATCAGGTGCATGCGAACGGCGTCGAGCAGGACAAGGCTCAGGAGGGGGAGCCGTGGATGATGGAACTAGCAAAGGAAATCAAGGCTAACGCCGAGGATCATCCGAAAGACTACATCAGCAAGTTCGCGCTTCAGTGGGCAGATGTTTTGGCTGCTAGAGCCGTAGCAGCGCCAGCCGCAGTGCCAGTGAGCGAGTTGAACGAGCTTGCTGCAAGATGGAGTTATCTAATGCCTTCGATCTACTGGAAAACAAAGAACGAGTGCGCCGACGAACTACGCGCCCTCATAGATAAAGCGAAGGAGTGATGGGGATGTTAGGTAATTTTGTGCGTGTGTACTTGTCTAATCCTACACAATCAGTTGATGGCGAATTGCGCAAGCAATCTACCGAAGGCGTGTGGCTTTATCACGGATGGGCTGAGCAAGCTGCGCTGCATTTCTATCCACAGCACCGTATTTTGGAAATTGCAGACTTAGGACGTAGACCATGAACAACCAAATCA
>CAYMBM010000078.1:0-4086 GCA_964388705.1 uncultured Candidatus Saccharibacteria bacterium | reverse complement strand
GATCGTCCGATTTCTACAAATTTTGATTTTCTAAAATATTCTTGGCTAATGAAGTGATAGTGACGTCCAAGGTGTTTTAGTACCGATAGAAAGGGAAGCTATGGACCCATTTACCATCGTGCTGGCGTTGGCTGGTATTGCTGTAGGTTTTGGCGCAAATAATGTTATGACGCGCCAAAAACTTGGTAGTGCCGAAGAAAACGCCAAAAAAGAATTGGCCAAGGCCAAAAAGGATGCCACCAGACTGGTGGACGAAGCCCGCGAAAAAGCTCTGCAGGCAGCCGAGGACGCCAAAAAAGAAGAACAAACCCGTCGCAAAGAACTAAAAGATATCGAGCAACGCTTATTAGACCGCGAGACAGCGTTCGATAAAAAGTTAGATGATTTGGATAAACGAAACGAAAACTTGCGAAAAGGTGAAACAGAAGTTGAACAACTCAAGGACGAGATCCGCGACATCCGTAAAAAGCAGCAAGACAAGCTAGAAAAAATTGCCAAGCTAACCAAGACAGATGCCGCCGACAAGCTAATGAAGATGACCGAGCGTGACATCCGCGGTGACCTGACTGGATTAATCAGTAAATTGCAAACCGAGGCTAAAGATCTGGCAGAGGAGCAGGCCGGCGCTATTTTGGTAGGCGCTATGGAGCGCATGGCCAGCGAAGTTACCGCTGAACGGACCGTTACCGCCATCAAGTTGGAAGACGAAGAAATGAAGGGTCGAATTATTGGCAAAGAAGGCCGCAATATTCAAGCCCTACAGCGGGCCACAGGTGTGGACATTATGGTAGATGATACGCCGGGCATGATTATATTGAGTAGTTTTGACCCAGTTCGCCGAGAAGTTGCCAGACAAACACTGGAAATGCTAATGAAGGATGGCCGTATCCATCCTGGACGCATTGAAGAAGTGGTGGAAAAAGCCCAGGCCGCCGTGCAAAAAGATGTAATGCGGGCTGGTGAAGATGCTGCCCGCGAGGTTGGCATCATTGGTATCCCGCGTGAGATTTTGCAGCTACTAGGTGAGCTAAAGTTCAGAACCAGCTATGGTCAAAATGTACTGAAACATAGCACCGAGATGGCTCACATTGCCGGCATTATTGCTGAGGAAGTAGGAGCCAATGTTAAAACTACCAAATACGCGGCACTGGTGCACGATCTTGGTAAGGCCTTAACTCATAAGGTGGAGGGCAAACATCACCATATTTCTGGCGAGATGCTGCGTAAATACGGTGCACCAGAAGAAGTAGCTCACGCTGCCGAGGCTCATCACGATGATATGGAAGCTACCACTACCGAAGCGCTCATTGTTCGAGTGGTCGATGCCATTAGTGCTTCCCGTCCAGGTGCCCGTAACATCAGCGCCGAAAACTTTGCCGAGCGCATGAAAGACCTGGAGAATGTGGCCAACACATTCCCTGGTATTGAAAAATCATATGCCATTAGCGCTGGTCGCGAAGTCCGAGTGTTTGTAAAGCCGGTTGATATTGACGACCTGGGAGCCATTAAGTTAGCTCGCGACATTGCTACTAAGATTGAGTCTACTATGCAGTATCCGGGCACCATCAAGGTAAACGTCATCCGCGAAACCCGTGCCATAGAGTTCGCTAAATAATATGATTCACATCATCTTTGAGACTCATGCTACGAGCGAAGATAATGAGACCGATCGAGCTTCGGGCTGGTACGACACCAAGCTGTCAAAAAGGGGTATCGGCGAAGCTAAAAAACTAGGCAAGCGCCGTAGTCTAGACGATTTTGATGCTGTTTTTACGTCTGATTTAGAGCGAGCTTATCAGACTGCTATTCTGGCTTTTGGTGAAAACACTCGTAAAATATTTGTTGATTGGCGTTTGAGAGAATGTGATTATGGTGATCTTACGGGAAGCTCTAAAACAATAATGAACGATGAGAGATTTACAAGAATAAAAGTGCCTTTTCCAAATGGCGAAAGTTTTGAGGATACGTCTAAAAGAATGGAAAGTTTTCTAGAGGATCTAAAGAACAACTGGCAAGGCAAGCGGATTCTTATTATTGGCCATAGAGCAACACACTACGGACTAGAAACATATATTGACCATAAAGATCTCAGGCAGTGTATAACGGAAAGCCTAACTTGGAAGTGGCAACCGGGCTGGGAGTATAAGATACAATAGAATTATGCCAAATAAAGTCGATAAAGTTGAAGATCCCAGCCCATCCAAATTTTGGCGGTTGGCGCTCATCGTAGCTGTGGTGCTTGTGATCATTGGTGTTATTGTTTTGATCGTTGGTAAATTAGTGGTCGGTGGAATCATAACGGTTTTGGGTGCGGTTTTTGGTCTTGGCACCCAGGTAGCCAAGACATCATCGCTCGAATAACCGACGTTAACCAGTTACAATAGGAGAGTAACAAAGGAAGTTTTCTATGAAGCTAACTAAATTTGTCCATGCCTGTGTTTTGGTTGAAGATGACCAGCATGTTGCATTGTTTGACCCTGATAATTTTACTTGGGGATCAAAAACATTCCCCATAGATTCATTGAGTAAACTCGACTATATTTTTATCACTCACACTCATGGAGATCATTTTTCACTTGAGTTTGTGCAAGCACTTGTCAAAAAATTTCCAGAAGTAACAATATTTACTACCAATGAAGTTGCCCAAAACCTAAAAGAAAATGGGATTATGAATGTCTTCACCTCATCCAAGGGTAACGTTGAAGTGGTAGAAGCCCCACACGAAAATATGACTCCTTTGCTGGGCCATCCCAATAACCAAAATGTGGCCATTACCTTTAATAATAAAGTGACACATCCCGGGGATAGTTTTCAAATTAGTAAAACTGCGCCAATTCTTTTACTACCAATTGACGGACCATGGGGCTCAACAGCTGACGCAGCTGTACTGATTGAAAAAGTCAAACCCAAGTTTGTATTGCCGATTCATGACCATATGTATACCGATCAATGGCGAGACATGAGCTATGACTGGGTTGAAACTGCCTGTAGACAACATGGTGTAACGTTTATTCGTCCCACCTCTGCTAAAGCTATTGAAGTTAATCTATGAAAAAAGCAGTTGTACTTCACGCTATGAGGCAAACATCTAAAGGCCATTGGTACCCATGGTTAAAAACCGAACTTGAAAACCGAGGATATAAAGTTTGGTGTCCAGACATGCCTTCTCCCAATATGCCAAATGCGCGTCAGACCACAGATTTTTTATTGTCCAACAAAGAGTGGGACTTTAGTAACAATTTAATAATTGGTCATTCATGGGGCGCCGTTCAAGTTTTGCATTTACTACAAAATCTGCCCGCAAACACTAAAGTTGATAAGGCAATTTTAGTGAGCTCATTTGATCGTCCTGCCAAAGGTATGGAAAAGGAACATGCTGGTCTATTCGCTGAACCATATGATTTTGGTGTTATAAAAAGTAAAGCCAATAATTTTTTGTTCATTCATGGGAGCGACGACCCTTGGGTGCCAGTCGAAGGTGCTAAAAATTTAGCACGACAAACTAATGGCCAAATCGAGATCGTAAAAAAAGGGCAGCATTTCAGTACAAGTTTAGATCCACTTTATAAAACTTTTCCCAAGCTTATAGAAATTTTAGAGGCTTACCAGATTTTATGAACATTCTATACATTGGTGATATTTACGGCGAACCGGGCATTGAGGTTGTTCGCCGGGTGTTGCCAAACCTGAGAAAAGAACAAAAGATTGACCTGGTTATTGCCCAAGCCGAAAACGTTAGTGAAGGTCGCAGTATGTTGCCACGAGACCGGCAAGAAC
This sequence comes from uncultured Candidatus Saccharibacteria bacterium, assembly GCA_964388705.1. Taxonomy (GTDB): domain Bacteria; phylum Patescibacteriota; class Saccharimonadia; order Saccharimonadales; family OMJO01; genus OMJO01. Next base: position 309 of record CAYMBM010000078.1, on the reverse strand, counting down.
TACAAAAAATAGGTATTGATTTTTTTACGGGGGGAAATTGGAGCTTATTCCGTCCTGAAGCTCAAAACGATCTCGAAGACCCAAACATTCCAGTTATTAGACCAGCTAACTATCCAGCTGGCACACCAGGTCGGGGTTGGGGGTATGTTGACACGGCTAAAGGCAAGGTGTTGGTCATCAGTTTGCTTGGCAGTGTTGTGGGCAGGGATGCCGACAAAGAAACGGACAATCCACTCGAAGTTGTTGATGATATTCTAACTGAAAATAAAAAAGAACGATGTGTGGCCACGATTGTAAATTTTCATGGGG
>CAYMBM010000077.1:0-4101 GCA_964388705.1 uncultured Candidatus Saccharibacteria bacterium | reverse complement strand
TTTTGAGCTTTGCTCAAAAGCAGGCTGGTGCGGTGCTACATTCTAGTAATAATACCAGCGGTCAATGCCTGTGGTATTAGTTACGTCTTTCAACTTTTGAGCATCACCGCCATCAATATTCAACACATAATCTGCTGTTTCTTGACCACTATTCACACGGTAGACCAAGGTAGTATTGCTGAGCCAGCTGATGGGATTACTCAGACCGTTTTGGGTTTTAAGTGTGGTGTCTTTATCTTCAGCCGGGTCGTACGAAAGTAACACGCCCTTACCATCACGATTATCTACCCAGACACAGTGCTTGCCGTCAGGACTATCAGAATAGACCCGATTGGCAGGATTGGCAGGGGCACCACTAAGTTTAGTAACCTTACCATCAGCTATCTGGTAGTCTTGCCAGTCTTGCTGTTGGGCCAGGGTGAGGTGGCCATAGCTGGTTCGAAAGATATTCCAAACCTCTCCAGAAACAACCGTTATCTTGTTGTTACCATCGACGTCCATTTTAACCAACCCAACTGTGCCAGACGACTGATAGGCGCTAGAGGCGGCGTAAAAGAGTTTGCTACCCACAATCTGCATATCGTTAAAGTAATTAGCACTGGCTAGTTCTTTACCGGATTTCGTGTCAATATCGTAGCTCATAATTCGGTTACGCCGCGGATTTGCAGCACTGGACCCAGCAGCAACCTGGACATAGACTAAGCGGCTGCCGACCCAGCCGATGATCTGTACTCGTTCCGATTGAACAATTCTGGAAATGCTGCCGTCTGTAGTATTAATAATAGTTAAGGTGCTGAGTAGAAAACCGTCGCTGTTGTGGGCATTATCACGGGTGGAAACGAGGGCGGCTAAGTTTTTACTAGAATGAGGCACCAGCGTAATGTCATCTCGCTCAAACCCAGTGCCGGCTAAAAGTTGCTGTTCGTTTTTGCCGTCGGCATCAATTTTCAAGACATCGTACTTGCCGCTGCGCTTACTTACAAATATATGTGGCCGATTTGGCACGGCTTTGACGTTTTGGGTTTCCTTGGTGCCACTGCTAAAGCTAAGTTTTTCATCTCGGTAACCATCGACTGTAATGATAACTTCAACGGTGTCTTCTGGCTTATCGATGGTGATTTTGATGATGCCCTTGTCGTCTGACAGAGCACTGGCATCGCCACTAGTAGCTTCGGCCTTGGCAATCGGTTTTTTAGATAAGAAGTCCGTAAAACTCAGCACGTATTGACTGCCCTGTGGAGTTACAGACAGGCTGCCCAAGGGATTACTGCCCCAGCCGACGGTAATTTTTTTATCAATGGTGGCAAAACCGCGCTTTTCAATTAACAGGTGGCTAGAACCAAGTCGTATATGAAGCAAGCTAGCATTACCGTCCTTATCGGTTAGTGCCTTTTGGCCAGCCAGACTGACCTGCATATTTTTAAGTGGCTGTAAGGTACTTTGGTCAATAACAGTCACCGATGCCCGGCTACGGACGCCGACAGTATTCAACACAAAATATCTAGAGACGGGAATGATCAGCACTGCTAAGAATGCCACGGTCAAGCCAGCAATCGTGGACCAACGAGCTATCTTGTTGTCCCACCAAGCCCGAAAAAAATCCTTGAGTTTTTGCTGCCAGCCAGACTTTTGGGGTTGAAAAGCCTCTGTTAGTCGTTCGTCATGAGCCTCAATGAGTTCATCGCCCTCATGCTGGACAATATCATCAACTATTTTGCCGGTGTCACTGTCATTAGCTGGATCTTCTGGCAAAACAGATGAAGGTTCCGTTTCCGGCGTTACTTCGGATACATTGCTATCAAGAGTCTCGTCAAGTTTGTTTTGGAGCTCGTTTTGTTTATCACCGGGAAGTCCGGGCTGATCGTCATCATTCATTACGCTTAACCTTTAGTTAAGTGTAGCAGAAATGCTGATTAGCTAGTTAGCACTTTGCGGGCAAACAAAACAATCAGAACAACACCCAATATCAGAGCTGATAGACCAAGGGTATTGGCTGATATGCCGTGGTGCGTTGGCGGCTGGCTGGTTGTCACACCCAGCGTACAATTTTGGCTACAGGCGGCGATGGTTAACGCCGTTGTAGGTGTTTTAGTAAGTGTGGTGTCACTGCTAGTACTTTGTATGTTGCTGCTTTGAGTCAATAAAGTTTGTTGGCTAATAATTTGGGGATTAGTGACACTGGTACCACTACCGCCGCCTTGTAGATTATCCATCACTCTATTCTATCAGGGATTTATGCTGCTTTTGGTAAGGCTTCTATGTAGCCTCTGTCCCCAACATCAAATCGATGATCTAATGGTCCATTGACTCCTGCTTGTATAGCTTCAAGTACCAGTTCACGAGCAGCCCAGGGTGTTTCACCGCGGGCAATTAAAGCTACAGCTCGGCTTGATCCAACCCGGTAACGGTTCTGGCCAATTTTTTTGGCTCCTGTAAAGTAAACCTTAACACCCAGACTTCGAATTAGATTAATGTCCATATCAAATTCATAAGTACTTTCCGATTCATCCCTGGCGTAGTCCGGAGCAACTAGATTAATGAGCGTGGTAGCTACTTGCTTATATCGAATATCGTCAGAACGTGATTCTCCGGTTGCGACATTTATGAGTACCTGGGCCATGTCCACATCATCTTCTTGCTCTTCTAAGTTATTAACCAGCTCCGGTTCGCCGGCTCGTACGTTGGCTTCGGTGAACTTAAGTTTGCCGTCCTTTGTAATAAAGAAACTGCCATAGAAAACCCCGTTTATATCTAAACCCCTGTCACGGGCTTTTTCTTGAATCTTGCTAGCTAGCCAAACAGCTTCGTCAAATTTTTCTTGGCTTAAAAACGGCAATAAGCCATCTGCCATAGTGAACGTACCCATGCTGCCGGTCGGTGGACCGCTGTCACCGTCATCCCGAAACGGAAAATCATAAGTGGTCTTTGGCAAAATCATAATTTTTCCGTCGGTCCAAAGCATCAAGGTAAATTCAAACCCGTCAATGCGTTCTTCAATCGAGACACCGGTTTGGTTTGGATTAATCAGCACTGCTTCGCCATAAGCCTGGGCTTCTTCATAAGTCTTTAGGTGTTCTAACATCACCTTTACGCCCCTACCACCAGCGAGATTACGCGGTTTTACTACCGCTAAAATGTCATCCAGACTTAAGGAATCAATCGCCTCAGTCAATTTGTCCCGGGTGGTCACCGGAAACCAAATTGGATTGTAATCGGTACCGTATTCTTTATCGATTTCATCAACGATTGTTCTGGTTAGAAATTTATCAGACTCTAGCTTGGCCGCTTCCTGACGCGGCCCAACTGTCAAAACATCGGGCAAGTGACGTTGAACAGCGTTAATAACGCCAGCTGCCAATGGAGCGTCGCCACTGACATAAACCATTTTTGGACCTTTATGTCCATCCAGTACATCCGCTGCAAACGAGGCAATAACCTCGCCATTACATAAGTCGTCTGCCAGGTAGTGTTGGCCGCCTGAGACTTCGACTTTTTCTATCAAACCGGGGTTAGCGGTTCCGTAAACTGCATGTATTTTGCTTCCCTCAAGGTGGGCAGCTAGCGCGTCGTCACGGGCCCTATCACCCACTATAACGACACCCAGCTGCTGCTCGCTCATACTGTTACTATAACAATTTGCCCATCAAACAGCACGCTTGTACTGCCAGACGGCTAGCGGTGCAAAGATAACAATGATACCAACTGACCAAGCCAAAGCGTGCCAAACGTTGCCGGGGCTTGAACCAAGACCGCCTTGAGTAAGATAGCGCACAGCGTTGACCACCTGGGTCACCGGCTGATTACGGGCAAATACTTGTAGCCAGTGTGGCATGGTGGCTACCGGTACAAACACCGAACTGGCAAAAACCAGCGGAAAGACCCACAAAAAGCCAGCCACCTGGACGGTTTCTGAATCTTTTAAAAGCAGACCAATGTTGCCACTGATCCAACTCATGGCATAGGCAAAGAACAACACTATACCCAGAGCCAGCACAAACTTACCGGCGCCGTAATGAAAGCGAAAGCCCAGCAGGGCGCCAACGGTTGACATCAAAACCATTACAAAAATATTACGTACACTGTCAGCAAAGGTTCGTCCTG
>CAYMBM010000076.1:0-4105 GCA_964388705.1 uncultured Candidatus Saccharibacteria bacterium | reverse complement strand
CCAAAAAAGGATGATACAGCAGAAATATTAAAAGCTGCTGCAACACTAAGTGAGAACTTACCTATTTACAAGGACATGTTACAGCCATTTGCTCAAGAAACGGGGAAAGCTCTTGGAGTGGCTGGACGAGCAGTTAATGCAGCATTATCACCTTTGAAAGGTATTGTTTGGGGTGCTGAAAAAATTGAGGAGTACCTATCAATCCGGTTATCCGAAAAACTTAAAGGTGTGCCGGTAGATCGTATTAAGACACCGAGTTTGCTTGTTGCTGGTCCTATCTTGGAATCGCTAAGGTTTGCCGCTGATAATGAGATTGTGCGTGAGATGTATGCTAATCTTCTGGCGACATCAATGGATAGAGCAACAGCTAAAAGTGCTCACCCTGGTTTCGTTGAAGTTATAAAAAGTATGGATCCTGATGAAGCTAGAATTATGCGCTATCTGTTGACTGAAGCAAAAGGCAATCGTGAGCCTCTAGTGGATATAAGGGCAAAACATAGTCCAAATACGTGGGCACTTATACGCAGGAATTTCTCGTTACTTGGCGAAAATGCCAAGTGTGAATATCCTGAAATGGCGCCAAGTTTTATCGATAGTTTGATAAGGCTTGGTCTCGTAGAGATTCCAACTGACACTTGGATTTCTGATATTAAGGGTAACATTGATCCTGCATATGATACGTTGGCAAACACAAGGATCATAAAAGCTGAGATAAAATCAATTGAAAATAGGGAGGGGATTAAATCAGAGATCATAAATAAGCAACTGCGCCTAACAGATTTTGGCAGACAGTTTGGTGAAGCTTGTGTCATTTCTGCTCATCCTAAAAAGAATAATGATGACAAAACGTGATTACTATGAGGTTTTAGGTGTTGGTAAAACCGCCAGTGCCGATGAGATTAAAAAGGCCTTCCGCAAGGCGGCTATTGAGCATCATCCTGATCGCGGGGGCGACGAGGCCAAATTCAAAGAAATCAATGAAGCTTACGAGGTCTTAAAGGACGAAAGTAAGCGCAAGCGCTATGATCAGTTCGGTCATGCCGGCGTTGGCAGCAGTGCGGCCAGTGACGGCAATCCCTTTGGTGGTTTTGCCGGATTTGGACAAGGCCAAGAAGTACACTTTGACTTTGGTGATCTAGGTTTGGGCGACATTTTCTCTAGCTTTTTTGGTGGTGACATGGGTGGCCAGCAACAGCGACGTCAAAACCGTGGTCGCGATGTCGAAACCAGTCTGGAAATTACCTTTGAGCAAGCGGTTTTTGGTACCGAGGCTGAGCTGAGTCTGAATCTGGACGATACGTGCGAACACTGTAAAGGTTCTACTGTTGAGCCAGGTCATGAACTCAAAACCTGCGAAACTTGCAAAGGCTCAGGCCAGATTATGAACGTTACTCGCACGGTCTTTGGCAACATCCAGCAAGCATCAATTTGTCCCACCTGTAAGGGCACTGGCAAAGTGCCAGAAAAAGTCTGTACGGTCTGCCATGGCAAAGGTACCCAGCGCAAGCATCAGCAAATTGGGCTGAAGATTCCGGCTGGCATTGATGACGGTGCCACCATCCGGCTGCGTGAGCATGGTGAAGCCGTCGCTAACGGACCAAAGGGTGATCTGTACGTCAATGTCCGGGTCAAACCACATAAAAAGTTCACGCGTGAGGGCGATCTGATTTTGAGTGAAGAAACTGTTGACATGGTAGATGCAGCACTCGGCACCACTATTGAAGTCGAAACCGTTGACGGACCGGTCAAAATGAAAGTTCCAGCTGGTACCCAAAGCGGTAGTGACTTTAAATTGTCTGACCATGGTGTACCACACCTGAAGGGTGGCAGCCGCGGTGCCCACATTGTTACTGTTAGCGTCAAAACTCCAAGCAAGCTATCCAAGCATCAGCAAGAACTTCTGGAGGAGTTCAAGCAACCCGGCGACAAAGGCTTTTGGAAAAAGTAAAACGATTGTGTTTCGTGGACTCAGTTGTACAATGAGGTCATGCAGCGCAAACCAAAAAACGAACAGGGCTTTATTACTATGATAATTATTCTGTTTCTGGTTTTGGCGCTGGTTTTGGCGGTTGCGTATATTCGAGTGCTAAAAGCCCAGCATTAGTTGGTCTTGACGATGACATGCTGATTGACGAATGCTAGATCACGTTCAAATTGTTTAGGATTTTTATGATGTAGTATGAGCACGGCAGCGGCTTTGTGACCCTCTGATGATTTACCGATGCGCTGTCCAACTTTAGCTTTAATACTAAGATAAAAAAGCGACGACAGGTTTTGCAGAGCTTCTTCCTCAGTTAAACCGACAAAGGTACCAGACTGTTTTGGAAACAGCTCAAGGGTGGCGCAAGGTTCGTCCCGAGTTGCCACTATATTTGGCTGCTCACCTAATGCCAACCGGAGCGCATTACCAAGAATGTCAATGCCATTAGCTAGTTGATGCATACGCTCGCGGTAGCCGCCATTGCGGGCACCGATTTCCACAATGCGCGGTCCTTCCTTAGTCATAATGATCTCAATGTGAGCTGGACAGTTTTTCATACCTAGAGCCCGCACGCCCAAATCGGCACAGTGTAGTAGCTCGCTTTGTTGTTTGGCGGATAAGCGACTAGGCAGCAGACGGCTATAGTGAAAGTTATCATCATAACCAACTTCGTAGCCGGTTTGATAGTCAACGATTTGCTTTAGGATGTTCGGTTGACCATGACTGTCAACAAACGCATCAACCGAATGAACCGAACCTTCCATAAACTCCTCAACTAACAACTTGTGCTGCCGGTGCGGAGCGTATTTTTGATACACAGCGTCAATGTTTGCCAGTGTTTTACTATAAGCGTCCAACAGTTCACGCTGGTTATGACATTTGGTAATAAGCAAGCTTTTAGCCAGATTAGTCGGCTTCAGAATCAACGGGTAGTGGTGCTTACTGGCAAAGTTGAGCAAATCCTTTTCGCCACCAATCTCGGCAAAGTCTGGACTGATTGGCTCTGATGCCTGAGCAAATAACGTTCGCATAAGGTATTTATCAGTGCAAGCTTCAGCGGCTTTGATAGGCAAACCGGGAAGTTTCAAGGCATCAGCTATCCAGGCAGTTGGCAAAATGTAATTCTCGTAGGTGCAAATGACGCCGTCAACCCGGCCGCGCAAGGATTGAATACTACGCAAAACAGATTGTTTGGAAGAAAAATCACCCAAGACCCGGTGCTTTATTTTTTTATCAGGAAAGTTGGTCATGAGTTGATCTTGCAAATGGATATAATCATCACCATTCTCCAAGATTTTACGCTTGAGACTACTGAAGCTTTTACCGACGATAAGAAGTGTATGCATATTGACTATTTTATGACTTTATACTATAATTCGCCTCAATCAAAATAGAAAATCAAAAAACATGAGCATTTTAGTAGTAATTAGTTATTATAGGCATGGTTACCATGAATAAGCGTAACAAATCACATAGCGTAGTCATTGGTCGGGCAGAGGAATTGGCCTTTGTTAAGTATGACATTGTTTCTGTACCTGCCAAGGTTGACACCGGGGCTTATCACTCGGCTGTTCATGCTACCAAAATTAAGTTGAGCGACGAGGGCAAGACTTTGAGTTTTCGACTGCTTGGTGGTCACCCGGTATGTGGTACCTTTAGTGCGGACGTTAGTACTAGGCAATTTGCCACCACCATCGTGGCTAATTCTTTTGGTGCCGAGGAAGAACGTTTTGAAGTAAAGTTACGCGTTAAGCTGGGCCCCAAAATAGTTACTAGTCCGTTTACTCTAACTAATCGTTCCAAGAAAATTTACCCAGTGTTGATTGGACGCAAATTGCTCAATGGCCGTTTTGTTGTAGACAGTGGACAAACCAATATTAATCGTCGAGAACTCAAGAAGAAATATAGTGTCGTCTTCCCAATTGACGAAGAAGACGGACGGGAGGGCTAAATGAAAATTGCGATTTTGTCGAAAGGTCCGGGAAACTACTCTACAGTTCGCCTCAAAGAAGAAGCAGAACGACGTGGACACGAAGTCCGGGTTATTAACTATGCCAAGTGTTATGTAACAGTGGAACGTGGTAACCCGGTGGTTCGATATGAGGTTGAGAACCTGAATGAGAT
>CAYMBM010000075.1:0-4107 GCA_964388705.1 uncultured Candidatus Saccharibacteria bacterium | reverse complement strand
TTGTTATCATTCTGTTGCAATGCCCGTTTGATGGCTTCTTTCTGGCTGGTTTTCCAACCCGAAAGCTCCCCATCCTTGGGCTTCACCACCTGCTGACAGGCAAAACAATGTCTCTCTTTCATAGGGCCAAAGGGTAATAGACCAAAATTATCCTGTCAAGAGTGGCCTTGACAAAACCTTTATGATAGAACAAAGTGTTCAGGTATGAAAGATTGTTCAAATCATCAGCAAGCGGGGCTTAAGGGTGGGTGTACGCGTTGGGGGACAACGCCAGGGAACACCAAGAAAGACAAGATTATGGCGCTCTTAAAGCAAGGCTTAAGTGTTGCTGAGATAATCAAGAGGGTAGGGACCAATGAATCTTATGTTTACATGGTCAGGAGGAATCTGTGCAGTGCCAAGCCAGGACCACTGTCATATGGCACGATAAAAGGGCATATCCTTTCGTGGAGGGATCAGGGCAAACGGGTCTATGAGATTCAACAATTAGTAGGGTGTAGCGCCAGCTACGTTTACGATGTGCTGCGCCGCTATCGGCCAGAAACATTAGGTGCAACATGGCAAAAAACAAAGGCTAAGCCGCTTAAAAACGAGCGCGGACGCAAGAGGACATATGATTACGCGCAGATTGCCGATCTGATACAGAGGGGATTAAGCACTAGCCAAATTGCCGGTGTGATTGGTAAACCCATTGAACAAACGATGTTGAGGTATATCTGTAGCAAAATGCATGTGAAATGGCCGCGTTACCGGAAGACTGATGCCAATGTCCTTTATGACCTGGAATTTCCTGAAGCGCCCACCCTTTACGAAACGATGCTGAAGAAGAAGCCTTTAATGAAATGAATCTGGAAGAGAAAGCCGATGGGAATCGTTGTTTGGCCTGGAGCAAAGCCAATCGGATTTATCATCGTTTCTTGAAGAGACGCAAAGCGCGCATGGAACGGCGCAGGGCCAATCGTAATCCTGAATATCCACCAGCCTACAATCGCTTTAATGGCTATGAATCATGAAAAAGAAGCCCTTCACTGAAGCCCAGATCCTGGCGGCTTTGGATCGGCTCTATGTGGCCAATGCAGCCGATGAAGATGCTTTAGCTGCGCTGGAAGCAATCATTAAGGCCAACCAAACCAAGCCCTATTACGAGCGGGAAATGATCAACTACACCTGCGCCCGCATTATGATCCTGGGTCAACGCCTAAAGCGCCGGGATAAACGGCGCATTGTTTTAAAGCGCATACTGGGTCAATTACAGACTTTGCCCCTACCATTCAAAGAGGGTGCAAAAAACAACAAACACAAATAGTAAGAAATAAGAACCATGAAAGTACTACAAAAGGGCTATCGTTACGAACTAAAGAACCTAGGCAATCCAGATCGTCCTGGGCAAGTGCTGCAATTCATCGAGAAGAAACGCACAGATGGCCATTTGGCCCTGATCAATGATGGCACGACCAATGCCGAACTGGCCCGCGTGCTATTGAATCGGCTGGATGATTTGCAGGGTAAATGGCCCTCAGATGAAGTGGAAAAGGCCCGTGCCCACTTTGAGACTGGGCTGCATTACCTGGAAGCCAGGACAGCACGCCGTACTGCACGCGCCACCGAACGCAAGCATTTCGGCTAATCATTTCCTGCAGGATCAAAGCGGGGTGCATCACAATAACACGATGAACTTTCTTCCGTCATGACACGAGGTGGGAGGAAGTATTAGAGCGCCAGCGCAAGATCCTGCAGGGATTCTATGAAATGGAAAACGACAAAGCCCACTAAACCTGGCTGGTACTGGGCTAAGGACAAATCCACCCTTTTAATGGTGCGCATTGAAGCAGGAGCCAATCAATTGGATGCTATCTGGATCATGGGCATTGGCTCCCCTCAACCTGACCTGATGATCCGCCATCTCTCCGAATTAGGAGATGGCTTATGGGCTGGACCCATCAGGATTCCCAAATGAATATGAATGCCCAAGATGTTAAGGTGCTGGGATATGAAGTGAAATGGGCTTCCGCATTTGAGGTGGGACTGATCAAAAATGGCCAGGGTTGTCGTACTTGGTGGGCTAAGGATTTTGATGGTAAACTGCCACCCCTGGATCACACATTAATCCTGGAAGCTGTCTTTAAGCAGGAAAGCCTGGAACGATGGTTTACGAAATCAAATTAGATGACCTGACCCTCTACTTCCCTGGATCTTGGACATTATCCCAAGCCTTTGATTGGATGAACGCTAGGGGCTTTGAATTGATGTTACTTGAGGAAGTGTTCCATAAGGAACATTAGCCTGCTGTGGTGGGGTATTGGTAGTGGTGTCCTGCGGATAAGGTTTAGGTGAATCGTGGAGGATATAGCCAGAATTGCCTTCCAAATCATCACGAACTTTTCTCTTTTCAGCCAATATTTCTGCAGCAACCTTATTCTCACGATTGTCCTTAAGCCGTTGCCTATACTCAGATTGCCGCTTCTTATGATATTCCCGGCGAGCCTCCAAAGAGAGCATCTCCCGATAACGTGCATGATTCAACAGCCTCCAGCCGCCAGGTACTTCCTCAATGCGCCTGCCTTTATATTCCTGGGAAGTTGAATCAGGATCAGGAGCTAAAAACTTCGCCAGCCCCTGTCGGCAATCTGCAATTGCGATCCTAGCATGATTAGCCAGCCCAGGGACCGATCCACGCACTATCCCCTCCGCATCTGCCTTGGCCATCATCGTTATCCACAGAATCCTGATCGGATCAGGCTCACACCATACACTGGAATCCAACAACGTACTGAACAACTTAATGTATGTTAACATGAATTTAACGTATCATCACCCAGCGTCACATGTCGAGAATAATTCTTAACGCGTTGTGAAAAGTGATGATATTCAGATTCAGATTCAAATACAAGAACTCCTCGGCTAACGCCTCGGGAGATCAGGCAAATAGTGCCTACCTGTCATTATCTGAGTAGGTGCTGCCCTCCCGCCTTCAACACCACCTTTTCCAAACTACCGGAAAAGCTGGTGTTTCAGTTGGGCACGTCCTTCAACCCTCAGGTCGCTATCGCTCCTCCTGAAAAGATAACAACAAAACCAGGCTGCTCTGAAGTGTTCATGTCCTGCTCCTGGGGCTGTACATGTCATGTACGGTTCATGTGCTGTACTTGCTCTGCAACAAAACAGGAAGGTTCCCCATACCACCCTGCCCATGCGCGAGTACAGGGCTAGGCCGGGGGTACCGTGGGTACGGTACAGCCCCGCTAAAGAGATTCCTTGGGCGGAGGTAAAGCCTTACTAGCCTTAACCTTAGGTAAGGGGCGCAAGCTGCCCGGTAAGGGCTTGCCGCGCAAGATGCGGATGCGGTCAGTAGCCTCAGCCCATGCGCGTATGAGGGCGCAAATAGCCTGTGCACGTGAAGCATGAGTCTCATCCTCTCCGTATGGCGCATGCTCAAGGGACAAAGCCGTTTTAGCGCTCAAGTTCCGCAGTTGATAAGCCTGCCCCAAGCCCATATTGTTCCCAGTAGGGCGCGGCACATGCGATTGATTAGATGAGTTAGTTGCGTGAGTTACTTGCACTGTCCTGTTTCGTTACACTGTCTTTGTACACCTGTCCAGCTTTCGTACAGTACCGCTCCCTAAGTACTTGGTCCAGTACTGGCACAGCTCTAGCTATATCATTCCTTGATGGAAACAATCTGCCTAGTCTTTGCTGCTGCAGCTGACTGGCATAAATCCTCATGAAAACCACTACTTACCATGAAACCTAAATCCCCTAAACCCAAGCGGGGCTTTCCCCGTATCGTCTCAACCAAGATCGACGGAGTGTATGTAGGCTGCGATGCCACTACACCTCAATGTCATGTCCGCCAGTTTCAGCCCCAGTACCATAACGGCGATGCACCTAACATTCTCATCCCGGCCCGTGACACCTTACTTGCTGAGTACCTCCGTACTGGGCGCAATCTGGAGTTTAAGGCGCAATACGACTGGCTTACCCCTACCAAAGACACCTTCGCACCTTTCCAGCCTGCTCCTGTTCAAGAACAAGCCGGTGAACGTATCCGCAAAATCAAAGCATCCACGGCTCATGTCGGTAAACTCCTGGGTGTTGAGATTGAATATT
>CAYMBM010000074.1:0-4126 GCA_964388705.1 uncultured Candidatus Saccharibacteria bacterium | reverse complement strand
TATGATGTTGCTAAAAGTGGGGCGGTGAAGTTAGTTGATGATACCAGCCTTGGAATGAAACGTACCGAAGTTGAATGCGCCAATTGTGGGGCCCATTTGGGGCATGTGTTTGACGATGCCCATGACCAACCAACAGGTCAGCGCTACTGTATTAACTCTGTCTGCCTGGGTTTTAAACCAGAAAAATAAATTAGGTATAGCCTAATTATGCTCATGCTTGCAATTTACTTCTCTCAAGAGAATACTACAAGCTATGACAGCTTCTCATGTGGAAGGACTCAAATTATCGCCTCTTGATGCTGTGCATTTAGGCGTGGAAAAATTTAGAGCTGCTAGACTTATGGGTCAAACTGCAGTTAACTTGCGCGAGCAAGCCACTCAGTTAGATCAAGGTGCCGAACAGCTTGTGGGTAGTGAAAGACTGATAGCTCCAGAAGGAAGTGCTTTTGTCGTGAGGAGCACCGCATTTGGGGGCAGTATAACGGTTGAAAGGCTAAGCAACACAACCATTGGAGAAGATTTGGGCTGGAAGTCTGTTAACCCTGGCGATAAGGTGGCCGATGACAGCGTATTTATGAGATCTGAAGTTATCTGTGGCTTTCAGGGATCTAGCGTTCAATGTGATGAGAACAATGGCCAAATTTGGGTATACACCCAAGCCGGTGATATGCGTGCTCTCTACGGGGACAATACCAGGTTAAACTTGGAATTTACTGAACCGTACTAAAGACCAAAGAATTCTTCTAGAGTGGTGATGTTCTGGGAATGCATTTGGCTGGATAGTTCCGTGCCTATATAGCGAATGTGCCACGGCTCGGCGCGGTAGCCGGTAATGGCTTGATTTGCCGTGGTGTAGCGGATGATAAAACCATATTCGTAGGCGTGAGCAGTAACCCATTGACCTTCTTTTGTATTAGCAAAACAGTCATCAATATTGCAGCCACCACCACCAACATCAATCGCCCAACCGGTTTGGTGTTCGCTATAACCTGGCCGCGCACTTTCGGTGTCAGCCACAGCTTGGCCACGGGTTCTTACCTCGTTGTTGTAGACCTGAACCTGAGTGTCATAAGAACGGTAGCCACTGATGGGAATAATCTTTAAGCCCTGGCTGGCAGCAGCTTGAATAAGTTTGGCTAAAGCGTCGGCAGCCTCTTTGCGCAGCATTTGTCCGCTGCCAACAGTTTGGAGATCTCCTGGCGTGTAGGTCAGGGGATTAAGCGGTCGAGACTTGTTAACGACAATCCAAATACTATGGGGATCACTAGTAGAGTATTTTGTTTTGTTAAAAGACGATTTGGCAACGTTTGATTGGCTTGTCGAAGTAGATGAGTTGGAATTATTCTCGATCTTTTTGTAAGTGCGTTGGCCGATAACAAAGAAAATACCCAACAATACTGCAACGCCGCAGAGAACCAAGAGGTGCTTTTTCACAGTCACATTATATTCGAATGTTCACTAAGAATATATGCCCAAACCCAAGAAAACCAGTTAATAAAACAGAAACAGTTTTCGTGGCGGGAGGCTATATAACTGATATACTTACCGCCATGATCGACAAAAACATCATGCCAACCAAACTTCTATGGGTTGATCTAGAAATGACAGGTCTTGATCCAAACCTCGACGTATTATTAGAAGTTGCCGTCGAGGTCACTGATTTTAACTTTAAAACCCTAGCTAGCTACGAGTCGCGAATAAAACAAAAAAGAGAAGTGGTGCTCGATCGCATGCAAAAGAACATTTGGTGGCGAGATTTTCCCAAAAACCGTGATGATTTTTTAGACAACCTAGATAAGGGTAAACCACTCAGCGAGGTTGAGGATGAGCTGTTGGCCCTGGCCAATGAACACTTTGGCGATGAACTGGCTATACTAGCCGGTAATTCTATCTACAATGATCGTTTGTTTGTGAAACGGTGGCTCCCCAGACTGGAGCTAAAGTTGCACTATCGCATGCTGGATGTAACAGCCTGGAAAATTTTTATGCAGGGCAAGCACGGCATCAATTTTGAAAAAAAAGGGATGCACCGAGCATTTGACGACATCCAGGCTAGCATTGCCGAGCTGCAATACTATCTGGACTGGTTCAAAAACACCTAGCGTGAGGAATATCACAGATTATTCAGCGGTTTTGGGATAAAATTCTGCAAGCTGTCGATGTCGGCGGCACGAAATTCAAATAAATTGCGGCTTTAAAACGCAAAAGCGGGTACAGGACTAAGTCCCTTAACCCATGCTAAGCGGCAATTGCTTTGAAAATCAATACTAATTAAGCTCGCATTGCGGGCGTTTTTACGGAGTTTGTTTATGGAACAAACGTCCATTGAGGGTATTGGCATAAAAGAGCCAAGAAGCCGGCGAATTAAAAGATTATGGCGACCGGTTGCTGCGACTGCCTTGGCTTTTACAGCGGCTGCAGGCATTTATCAACTTGAAGTTAGCAACGCAAGAAGTGCCGACGCTGAACCAATTTCGGCTGCATCAACTTTGGCCCAGGGACAGTCAAATGTTTTAGAGCTACAGTTTATGAAAAAAGCCATGTTGATCAATAAAAGAGATGAGCAAATACGCAAAGAACAGCAAGAACTTTGGTTTGACACAGTTATTTGGAACAATGCGGTTAGGCATGCCGCCAGGATTCCGTATGATTTTGCGCTATTGTATGGTCTTCATAACTGCGAACAACCTAACAGCTGGTACGCTAGCGGCTACAATCCAAACGATCCCAGCCACCAATTGTTCGAGGGCGGAGAGGGCATGTCGACCCCTGCGTGGATAATGGCAGTTGAAGCAGCGGCCAGACGCGGTGTTACTTTACCGTCGTCAGCCCTTGAGGCCAGCATTGATCAACAGATGGAAGGAGCACAAGCTTTTATCGATGCATACGGCGGTGGGGGCTGGAGCTGCGCTCCGCGAGTCGGTTTGCCTTAAATTTTGGCTAGGCTTTTGTTAGACTAGGCTAAATGACTCATAAAGAAGTTGAAGAATACGTTCTATCTATGCCAAATGCCAAGCTGGGGTATCCGTTTGGTGAGGATGTGGCCGTTTATAAGGTTAATGACAAAATGTTTGCTCTAATAGCTGAAAAAACTAACCCAGTTAGAATAAGTTTAAAATGCGACCCATTACTGTCGACTATTTTGCGCAACAAGTACGAGACCGTTATGGAAGGCTATCATTTGAACAAAAAACATTGGAACACCATTGTAATTAGCGGTCAGCTCCCCTGGGAAGATGTCAAAGGGCTCATCCGCCATAGTTACGATCTGGTCGTGGGTAACCACAACGCTACGCCAACGTTTGATTGATCTATTTTTAAACAAGAAATTAATTAGTTGGTACTTCAGTAAGGATTGTGGCGTTTTTGTAGGCGTCTGATAAAGCCGCTTTTATTGACGCTGTTTCGGTTGAGTCGTAAGCTTTCTTGACGGCAGCTTTATAGCTGGCTAATTCTTTCGTTAGTTCCTGGTTGAAAACGCTGTCGAAGTTATTAGCCTGGCTTGCACTATTTAGCAGGGCATCTGTTGCAGTGTTCTTGGTACTAGTTAGCTGTTTGGTACCGAGCTTAAGACCAATTTTTCTATAGATTCCCAAAAGCTTCGTATTACTTGACTCCAAACTCAGGCTGGCGGTGTAGGCCAAATTTTTAGTCTGAGGGTCAGAAGACTTACTAGCACCGATATTGGCAATTCGGACTAACTCGGTTTGTTGGGTCACCACATCTGTTAAATCTTGCTTATTGGCTTTGCCGGAACTAGTAAAAATACTAAAGACGATAAAAGCAATCAGCAGCAAAAAGACAACCCCGCCAGTGGCAAATATGATGCGTTGCTTGGTTGAGTTGCCCGAAGGAAACAAACTTTTTTTCAACTTTTTGGGGTCTTCGAATAAAAATGAATAAGGATTTTGTCCACCCGAATGTGGATTGACAGGTGGTGGAGCTGGCGGCGCTGGTGTAGTGGCACTATGGCCCGAATATTGGGGAGCAAAAGATAGGTTTTTATGGGATCGTGATTGGTCTTTAGATGATGCATTGACTGTAAATTGTTCTCAAAAACCGGAATGATCGCGCCGTACTAAATTTTGTATCGGTGCACGATGTTGCAGCGTGCGGGCTGTACCTG
>CAYMBM010000073.1:0-4153 GCA_964388705.1 uncultured Candidatus Saccharibacteria bacterium | reverse complement strand
ATTTGCGCTTTCATCCAGAAGAAGAGGCTAATGACCATGAATTTGCCAAGCAACTGGCCGGTCTGGCTGAGGTGTTTGTGCAAGACGCTTTTGGGGTGGTCCACCGAGCGCATGCTTCGACAGATGCCATTACAGCTTATCTGCCGAGTGTGGCCGGGCTATTGCTAGAGAATGAAGTGGACACCATCACTGAAGTCATGGTCAACCCCAAGCGCCCGTTGATGGCTATTATTGGCGGAGCCAAAATTGCCGATAAGATTGAGGTGCTAAAAAAATTCATCGCGCTGGCTGACTTTGTGGCAATTGGCGGAGCCATGGCCAACACTTTTTTAAAAGCCGAGGGTGTCGATATTGGTAGTAGCATGATAGATAAAGACGAATTGCCGCTAGCAAGAGATATCATGGCCGTGGCCCGGGCCAAAAATACTCACAAAAAATTTGTCTTTTACTTGCCACAAGACGGGGTGGTGGCTTCAAAAGTCAGTAAGACTGCTAAAACCCGGATTGTCGACTGGGATGCCCATGTTATTGCGGACATCGAGAACTATCCCCATAAGATACCGCGTACTAGTACCAAAATTGCCGAGAATGAAATGATACTAGACATCGGTCCGTTTTCTGGCGCCTTTATTGCCGGCGGCTTGCAACTGGCTAACACCGTTGTCTGGAACGGTACCATGGGCGTTACTGAGACCGAGGGCTTACAGGGTCCCATTGGCCCGTTTGCCCAGGGCACCGAACTAATTATTGAGGCTTTGCAAGGTCATTTTGGGGCCAAGCCGTTTTCTTTGATTGGTGGTGGTGATACCGCTGGCTATGTCGAAGAGCGAGGTTTGATTGACTCATTTGATCACGTTTCCACCGGCGGCGGCGCGAGTTTAGAGCTAATGAGCGGCAAGAAACTGCCTGGAGTGGAAGCCCTGGAGGATCAGTGATTATAAAGTGGTACAATAGCGGTAAGTAAAGCGTAAGCAATATGCGAAAAATCCTCATCGTCGGCAATTGGAAAATGCACCTGAATACCTCGCAGGCTAGTATATTGGTGCATCGCTTGAGTGAGCGAATTAAAATCCACCGTGACATCGAAGTGGTACTGGCGCCCAGTATGCTGGTGCTACAACCACTTAGTTTGCAAATCGATCGGCGTAAATTTCGACTAGCTGCCCAGAACGCTTATTACAAAGATGAAGGGGCTTATACAGGTGAGGTTAGCTTTACGATGTTGCAAGACTTGGTACACTATGTACTCATTGGTCATTCTGAACGTCGCTATGTCTTTGGCGAAAGCCTGCAGTTGATTCGTGACAAAGTAGCCGCCAGTGTTCGTAACGAGATTACGCCAATATTATGCGTGGGCGAAACCAAAGATGAACGGATAGCCAAAGAAACCAACCAAGTTTTACACGATCAACTTACCAGTGCCTTAAGTGAGCTGACTGCAGAAGAAGTCGCCAATATGGTTATAGCTTACGAACCAGTGTGGGCGATCAGCAGTGGCTCCAACTATGCTAACCATGAACTGGCCAAGCCTGATGAGGTCAGCAAGGCAGTCCAAGTCATCCGCCACAATGTTTATGAGCTTTACGGTAAAATGGCCTCTGAATCGGTTCGGGTTCTATATGGTGGTAGCTCCAATGCCGAAAATGCCCGGGCTTACCTGGAAATTGATGGCGTTGATGGCTTGTTGCCAGGCGGTGCCAGCCTCAACTATGAACAGTTTTCGGCCATGGTAGCCGCAGCCGATAAAGTACAAAGTGAGCGAGGAGGCAGCTATAATGGCGACGAATGATAACGACAAAAAAATACTAGATGTAAGCAAGCCAGGTAAAACACCACCAGCTTCAACATCGCGGCCGATTATTGTCACCAATAGGCCTATGGTGAAAGACGACACGGTTACCTCATCTGACAAAACCGATGATGAATCCAAAACCAGCCAAAAACCAGACGACAAACCGCTAGTAAAAAGCGAGAGTAAGGTGATTGCTCCGCTGAATCCTGATGCCAGCGAAGATAAGCCAACCGAAGACAAGTCCAAGAAAGCCGAGTCGACCAGTAAAAGTGATGCCCAAACCACTGAAAAGTCAACTGACACACCAGCTGAAGAATCTGAAAAATCAGAAGTTGGCAATGAAACAACTGCTACCGAACAAATACCAGGAGGGCGAGCCGAACAACAAAAACAGGCTGAGATGAGCGAGGCTGAAAAGGCTCAAAAAGATAAGACGGACAAGCTTATTGCCGAGGGAAAGTACGCCGTACCCATTGGTCACATCAAGCGCAATCGACGGGCGCGAAAAGTTTTGACGATTTTGCTATTGGTAGTTTTGCTCGGCATAGTGGCCGCCGATTTACTGGTTGACGCCGGGATTATTCAGACTAATATCAAGCCGCCAATTGATCTAATCAAAAACTAGGAGTGTTGGTACTTGAAAAGACTCAACCGACAGGGCAATATTCATATCATTGTGTCAGTGGCCATCGTGTTTATGGCGGTCATTGGCTTTGCCGGCTGGCGAATATACAGAGCTCAAAAACAGCATTCAAGTGCTAATGTTCAGTCCTCGGCTGGTTCAAATAGCCAGACCCAGCTCTCAACCGTTCAAACAGTTGTCGATCCAGCAACCAAACAAGAACTTCAACTTGTATCATCAACCTATTATCGACTTCAAATTTCCGGTGGGGTGGAGTATTACGGCAAAGCTGCCAAAATAAATTCGATGTACCTCAGACTTAGTGACGTGGCTTATATGAGAAATAATGTACTAACGGCGCTTGGCTCCGAAATTCATCGGCCAGAACAAGTTATGTATATCTCGATTGCTAACATAACGTCATTTCAAGCGATTGCCCCATCAGATTCGTTTTTGACAATCCTGGACAATTTTTATAAACAAATACCCCCACAAACCATTTCTGATGCTTTTCCCAGCAACAACATCACTAACTATCTAAAAACCGATCGATATCAAGCAGTGTTCCTGAAGGGTGGAAACACCTACTTTACAAAGATTGCCTCACTTGACGGTAACTTCTTGGTTAGTAACCGCCCAGTTTTCAGTCTGCGTAGCGGGTCAACAACTATTAGTTTGTTAATTGTTAACAACGCAGATGTACAGAAATATACCGCCGGCGATATTCTATTTTGGGAAAATCTCAAATCTGATAGTCAACTGGCTGCGGCCATTACGAGTTACAACTCGACCCACTAGTTGCCCACCCGTCTGTTAGAATAGATAAGTGTTAGACGACTTATTTGTAGGGCTGAATCCAGAACAAAAACGGGCTGTTGAGACAACCGAAGGGCCACTGCTGATTTTGGCCGGAGCTGGGAGCGGCAAAACAAAAACCTTGGTGCATCGCATTGCTTATTTAATTGCTACAAAAAAGGCTACGCCATACAATATTTTGGCGGTAACCTTTACCAACAAGGCTGCTAACGAAATGCGGGAGAGAGTGGCCAAACTACTCGGCGAGAACTCCTCTAGCCGCAGCTTTATGCCATATATGGGCACTTTTCACAGCATCTGCGTCCGTCTGCTCCGACAAGACGGTGAGCACATTGGTCTGCCTCGTAACTTTGTGATTTTTGATGAAAGTGACCGACTAGCAGCTGTCAAACAGGCCACCAAACAACTTAGGCTTGATGAAAAGAGTTTTCCGCCCCGGGCGCTGGCCTCGCTTATTAGCAATGCTAAAAATGAACTCGTAACTCCGCAAGAATTTGTAGGTTTAGGCAGTGGGCCTGTTCACAAGGCTGCCGCGCAAGTTTTTCCGCTGTACGAAAAAATACTCAAAGACAACTTAGCTCTAGATTTTGATGATCTGATTGGCCGGACGGTGCACTTATTGGCTAGCCAGAAGCCAATTCAGGCCAAGTGGCAGCAACAGTTTCGATACGTGTTAATTGACGAATATCAAGATACCAATGCCGCTCAATATAAGTTGGTAAAGTTGCTTACCAATAAAGCGCACAATGTTGCGGTGGTGGGGGACGACTGGCAGAGTATTTATTCGTGGCGAGGGGCAGATTTCCGTAACATTTTAAACTTTGAAAAAGATTATCCCAAAGCCACCATTATTAAGCTCGAGCAAAATTATCGCAGCACCAAAGCTATCTTGGACGCTGCCCACAAAGTCATAACCAAAAACA
>CAYMBM010000072.1:0-4175 GCA_964388705.1 uncultured Candidatus Saccharibacteria bacterium | reverse complement strand
GGATCGTGATTGGTCTTTAGATGATGCATTGACTGTAAATTGTTCTCCAAAACCGGAATGATCGCGCCGTACTAAATTTGGTATCGGTGCACGAGGTTGCAGCGTGCGGGCTGTACCTGGATCAAGGGAATTGAGCCCGGCAGTGACTTTCTGCTGCATGTATGGCTTAATGTACTCCTTCATATGAGCAGGCATTGACTTCTGCATATAATTTGCCATGGACTTAGCAGCCTGTGATGGAATGTACGAATTGCCGCTTTGGTATTTCTGAAGGTTAGCAGGCATGCGCTGCATGTGCTGGTCCATAGCCCGCTGCACAGCGGGCGGGACATAGCCATTTTTTGATTGAGCCATAAGCACTATGGTACAGGTTACAGAGAGCAGGGTAAAGATACAAGCATAAGTATATTGACAAAATAGCAATTATTTGCTATTATACTTATGTTTTACTAAACACAAAAACAATCAACGCCATGAGTGAATCAGAACTAC
The DNA here is from genome assembly GCA_964388705.1 of uncultured Candidatus Saccharibacteria bacterium. GTDB lineage: Bacteria > Patescibacteriota > Saccharimonadia > Saccharimonadales > OMJO01 > OMJO01. The sequence goes on along the minus strand of CAYMBM010000072.1, from coordinate 3,683 downwards.
AACTAACCCAAAAACTCGACTTTAAACATCCCGAGAACCGAGCTAGTTTACCTAGAACAAAACAGGAAGCTTGGCAAGCCGCCGAAAATCGTGAACAAGTTGCTCGAGCTGCCTATGAATCAGCTGAACTCGTTGACAAAACGCTAGATCATCAAGGTGCGACTATGACCGTGGAGCTGGGTAAGACTAAAGACGGTAAACCTCTTAGCGGCAGTATTGAAAAATTCAATGCCAGTCGCTTTTTACGAGTTAAATTATTGACAGATGGTAAGCCAGAAGCCAGTTTTGTATACGAAGGGCTAGACTTCAGTGACGGTAGTAGTCCTAGCATGTTTGTGACGGAGGAGGTTCCTACTGCTACAGGCCCCAAGGTAAAGCACATTAACAGAGATCCAGGCGGACTGGATTATCGCGGTCTGCCAATGGCACGTGGATTGGGCCATAACATCGTGTACCGTGGTGGTGACACTGTTGGTGATATGGGGGCAATGGACTTTGGTGCTACGGCACAGGTCTTAGCTGTTGCTGCAGAGAACATTAGAGCAGAACAAGCTCAAGAGAGAGCCGCTTAAATATTGGTACACTATAATTTAGGAGATTAAAATGTCACAAGCCGAAAACATTCCAGACGAAACCAAATTTGAAGCCATGCAGGCAGCTGCACAAGCTGCGGGACCAGAGGCCGAAGATCGTCGACAAGAGATGGGTGATTGGGCCCAAAATCAAGGCGCACTGGCCGAAAACGCTAGCCAATTGCATAATGAATCTGTAGACAGAGCCGTAAAATTGACTGGGGTGGCATTGGACGATGGAACCGACAGGACAGCAGAAGCTAATCGTGGCCTTCAACGCCTTGAACCTGATGTTTTAGGTCACGCTGCTGTAAAACAAACCGCTAGTAGCATAAAAAACGAAGGAGTAGTCCCAGAGGAACCTATACATGGCGATTCTAAACCTAATTCTCCCATAGTAGCTACGCGCGTAGGAGTCCGACGCATATACGAAGACGGCAGTGAAATCTATCGTTCACCTGCTACCATTGCCAAAGATAACAAAACAACCGAAAAAGCCGCTTAACCTTTACCCTAGGCACTAAACCCTTTACCCTATAAACGTGGATGCGGTAGAGGATGTTAAGTCTAGATTGAATATTGAGGACGTCATTAGTGAGTATGTCCAGCTCAAGCGTGCTGGCCGTAACTTCAAAGGTCTCAGTCCCTTTAACAGTGAAAAAACACCCAGCTTTATTGTCAGTCCGGAGAAGCAAATCTGGCATGACTTTAGTTCTGGTAAAGGCGGCAACATGTTCAGCTTTATCATGGAAATGGAAGGGATGGATTTCAGGGGTGCACTGGAGTTACTAGCTCGTAAGGCTGGCTTGGATCTCAGTCAATACCAAACCAGTCGCAGCGCTGTTACTTCTACTCTGAAAGAGCGGCTTTTTAGTGCCAACACACTAGCGGCCAAGTTTTACCAGGCGCATTTTTCAAAGAACCAGACTGCTCTTCACTACATCCTGAAAAAACGTCAGCTCAGTAAAGATACGGCCTTGGCCTTTCAGATTGGCTACGCTCCGGGTAGTGGCCAAGCGCTGCTGACATTTCTTAAAAAACAAGGGTATAGTCAACAAGAGTTACAGCAGGCTGGCCTAGTGACTCGCTGGTCGCGTCCCAACGATATGTTTCGCAGCCGAATAATGATACCACTGGCTGACCCTCAGGGAAGGGTTATTGGTTTTACGGCGCGCTTGCTCGAGGACGAACCAGACTCACCAAAGTATCTCAACACACCACAAACGGTCCTTTACGATAAGAGCCGCCACGTTTTTGGCCTCAATCTAGCCAAAGAGGCCATTCGGCAACACAAATTTGCGGTGGTTGTAGAGGGCAATATGGACGTAATTGCCAGTTATCAAGCAGGTGTGAAACAGACTGTAGCCACTGCCGGCACAGCCATCACCGAGATGCACCTCAAATCTATTGGTCGCTTTGCTCCCGATGTCCGTTTGGCTTTTGATCAGGATAGCGCCGGTGTGGCAGCCACCGAGCGGGCTATTCCGCTGGCCAACAAGACTGGGGTTAACCTCAGCATCATTGATATTCCCGGTAGTAAAGATCCAGATGAACTCATTCGCAAAGATCCCAAAGCATGGGAGCGTACTATAACTAAAAAACAAGATGCCCAAGATTGGCTGATCACTCAATACGAAAAACGGGCCGATCTCAATACCTTTGCCGGCCGCGACCTGTTTAAACAAGCGGTTCTAGGATCTGTCAAACGACTGGAAAGTGCTGGCGAGCAAGGCGTATATGCCAAAAAAGTTGCTCAAATCCTTGGCTATAGCGAGGAAGCAATTCATGATGAACTAAAACTTATCAAGCAAGGTCGAACAACCTATCGTCCACGCCAGGCGGTTGAACCAAAAGTTGACCAATCCAGACTAGAAATTAAGAAAGCTCAAGACCATTTATTGGCCATTTGTCTGTTGCAGCCACCGCTACGCTACCATCTCAATCAACTGACTGCCGAGATGCTCCATGACGAAGATGCCCGTTCGCTGCTGCAGTTTTTGCAAGATAACCCGGACTTTAACGGTGATGTTAATGAGGCTAGCGGATTGCGTGAGATCGGCGATTATGTTAAAATCTTAAGTCTACAGTATGAAGAACTTTATCAGGATCTCGGGCTTTTAGAGCTTCGTAATGAAGCCACCCGATTGCAGATTCGACTGATAGAACACTATGTAAAATTGAAAAAACATGTGCTGACCCAAGCACTATTAACGGCGGACGATGACCAAACCAATCGTCTGCTCCAGCAGGCTAAAGCCCTGGATGAATTATTAAAAAACCGTTAACCCTAAAAGGAGCAAATTATGGCTGATGACGAAACAACCGACAACGCCATTGATCCAGCCCTTGTTGAAGCCAAGGACGAACTAGTCCTTAAGGCTAAAAAAGATGGCAAGATTGATCAGCGGGAGATTTTTGCCGCTATTGCTGATACCCCAGATAACATCGATATTTTAGACCAACTATACACCGAGCTGGCTGACCTTAACATTGAAATTGCCGGTGTTACTGAGCCTACTCCAGAAGCCTTGAGTGGTAGTTGGGCGGCTGAGGATACCGAAGAGGAAGAAGTCGTCGAGACGCCGGTGTATCTAGACGACATTTCCGACGACTCGGTGCGTTTGTATTTGCGCGAAATTGGTAAAATCCCACTGTTAACCGCCGAAGAAGAGTTGGCTCTAGCCCAGCGCGTCGTTTCTGGTGAGAAAAAGGCCAAAGACCAAATGGCTGAGGCCAACATGCGATTGGTAGTCAGTATTGCCAAGCGTTACGTGGGCCGGGGACTTGATTTGTTGGATTTAATTCAAGAGGGTAACACTGGCTTGCTTAGGGCTGTAGAAAAGTTTGATCCGGACAAGGGTTTCAAATTTAGCACCTATGCTACTTGGTGGATTAGGCAAGCTATAACCCGGGCTATTGCCGACCAAGCCCGAACTATTCGCATTCCAGTTCACATGGTCGAGACTATCAACAAACTGCTGCGCACCCAGCGACGACTTACCCAAGAGCTCAACCGCGAGCCGACCAACGAGGAAATTGCTAAAGAAATGGAAATTGATGTCGACAAAGTCGAGCATATCATGAAAATCAAGCAAGATATTTCCAGTCTGG
>CAYMBM010000071.1:0-4206 GCA_964388705.1 uncultured Candidatus Saccharibacteria bacterium | reverse complement strand
CAAGTACGCCTGTTTTAAACAACACCTAACTCAGGGCTCGGCAGATGGCCCGAAGGATCCTAGATACTTCTAATAAACCTGAACGTCATAGAACGTAATCTATAAAAACCATTACAAGATTAATAACTAGTCGAGCCTCCTTGTCTGTCGCTCTTTGTTTTTTGGGATGAGCATTACCCTTATCTTGTCTTTCTTTTGCAAAAAAGCTTTCGAGCTTTTTTATTATTTCGGAAGAAAATATATCATTAGGTATTTGGCCGTTTTTCTGGCCGTCTTTGATCAGTTGGGAAATGCTGCCTTTACCAGTTTTTCCTTCTATATGAATCTGTAGAAATGCCTGTAGGCTAGAAATTGTGTGTGTTATGGCATCGCTACCGCTATGTTTATTTAAATCTTCAAAAGCATCTCTTAATTCAGTGTTAATGGGAAGCCATTTCTTATCGCTCAGTTTCTTTAAAGCAGGCTTAAATACCAGCTCAGTTATTTGCGGCTCATCGCTATGAACAAAACCATTTCGAGTGAGTTTAAATTCAAGGCCAAATTGCTCAAAAACATCATTTAAGTCTTTCGAAAAGCCATCAAACTCCCTATATTGTTCTTCATCGACCCTTTTTTCATAGTCGATTTTTGATTCCCCATCTTTTTGATTGAATGAATCGCGCGCAGTATTCACCATAACCCTGCAATAAATTGATATCATTTCAAAAACAACGTCTCTTTCCTCGTTCAAAAAAATCCTATAGAAGTCGTGACACGCCGTATCGTAGCTCCTGTCATTTAAGAACCCTCGAGCATAGCTTTGCTTTTTATATTTGTTGTTAAGCGCCATAGCAACTATAGGGAATCGCTTAACATATTTTTCCATCTGATGTCCGCCGCCACCAAAGTTGTACCTAGTCTCAACTCCACCATAATAGTTCAAGCTGCGATCGGGCACAGAGTTAAATAGATAGCCTTCCATATGCTTCCATATTAGTTTTTTGTCCTCCTGCGAAAGGTCGTTCCATTCTACTTTTTCCATGAAATAAAGAATTTTCTTAGCTTCGGGGTTGGTCTCGCTCCAAAGAGGTATAGTCATGTTCAAATTATACGCTCAAATGCTATGTGGGAAGTGCCTAACTTGTTAGGTTCCCGATTCGCCGTTGAGGACAATATCGAAAGCCTGCTGGAGAGTCTCACGCTCAAAATGATCAGGGTGTGCACGGTTGTAGCCAGTTACTACACCCATAGTAACTCTCTTATCTTCATCAGCGGATTCGTGCGGAAACGATATAAGGGCATGGTTACCGTTATAGTTTGGATCATGCCTACCTGATTCAGAATACCTGAATCCCCCCAAGGCGTTCCAGGCTACCAAAACGTGATGACCGAGTTCGGCAGCCGCTTGTTCTGACTGGAACTTAACCGGTGGCTCGACAGTAAAACTAATAACGAATTCACCCATAGGTGTGCCCATCGAAGAATGCTCCGACTCGGAATGTATCTGCCCTAAGGAAACCTCGTATCTCGTTGCCATAGGTTATGAATAATTGCACTTGAGCGACAGTTTTGCAAGCATAAGCACCTCACTAAGCGGCTCAAATTATACGCTTGGGGAGGCGGAGGCGGTAGTGCCAAAGCTTGACTTTTTAAGACGTTTATGCTAATATTCTATCTGTTAACTTAAAAACAAAAAAATGACAACCGAACAAGCAGAACCAAAAGCAGCTTTAGAGCCACTAATAACTTTGACTGACGACGAAATCACTCCGCCTGTTGGCAGTGGCTTTCGCCCAAATGGTCAAGCCGATAGTGCTTTAGAAATTGTAAGAAACCTAAACGAAGTGTTTGATACTGGTGAAAAAGGTGAAATTTCATTTGTGAGAGGCGTGTTGCGCTGTCTCGGTCATTCAGCCATCGGTACAAATCTTGATGATTGGCCGACAGAAGAAGAAATACCACCAGTTAACCCCTGGAAACTAATGGCGACCCTGGCAAAATCTGCGGTTAGTAAAGAACATCGCCGGACAATGATGAATCGGATAGGCGAAGAAATGAGTATAGGTGATTCCCTGGGTCTATTAGCCGTTGTAGGCATATATGGCGAAGGTAAAAGATTAGGGCTCTCAAAAGAGGACTCTCAATCACGTGCTTGGAACTTTTACGCTAAATCAGCCCAAACCAAGCCAAGAAGCTAAGCTCATACGCCTGGGGAGCGGCAAGATGGTAGCGCCCAGCAGCTACCTCTTAGTGTTGGCCTTCTTAGCTATTCGCCAAAGCAATGTAGAAATGATCGCGGCGCCGACAAAAGAACCAAGTAAGGACAGTGCTTCGTCGCCCATAGTATCGCGATAAGCGCCGGAGCTCTCCAGGGGGTTAGTTGTAACAAATGTCGAATACTCGCCCAATTCCCATAGGATACTGCTGACTGCGCCAAACCCAACAGTTAGACCCGCTACGGTCAGGCGTGAAAGTTTAGTGTACATCCTAAGCAAAATTCCAACGGCTAGCACCCAGAACGTCCAAAGAACCAGGTGCATTAAATCATCCCACCACTGAATCCTGTCGAATAAATTGAGTGTGTTACCGAGCATGTCGATTGTAAAGGCTAGGCTGATAAACAAGTCTGCTAGATGCGGGTAAGCAACTTTCTTTCCCGAAAACATCTTAATAATTGAATAAACTATAAATACCGAGAACACGAGTAGAGGGTAAAGTATTAAACGTGCCTCCATGCCTTTGTTCTGGTATTGTGGCAAATCCGGAAAGAGTAAGTAGTGAACAAATAGCCCAATAAGCAAAAGCTTCACGGCAATATTTGAGTATTTGACGAGCTTCATCAGACTAGATTATACGCTTGGGGATGGGCAGGTGGTAGTTTGGACTACTTTTTGTTTTCTTGCCGATTAACTACAAACAATACACTTCCAAGAACAGTGATGGCGACGCCGCTGTATGTAAATGCGTTACCGTAGTTGAACTTTGCTTCTGGGGCGGAAGCGCGGTCGTAACAATATTTGTCAGTTTCCCTGGCGTCTTTCTCGAGTCGGCCGCAATCGTATTTTTGTAGAATTACTGTTTCTGAGTCATTAGTCACGTTAGCGCCCAAGATGCCATAGGCAATCAAAGCTAGCCCAATGACGATAATTGCTAGCTCAAGATATTTTTTGTTCATGCTTGCATCATAACAAAAAGAGACCAATTAGCCTCTTTGCAATATCGCTTATGTTCAGCTTCCTATAGCGAAAGGAAAGGGTGCCGAAGCAACTAGGGGAGAATGATTTTTTTGGCCTTCCGGTCTTCTTTCGGAAGTTTTTTCCTGACAAAATACATGATGATAGAGAAAATTGCCAAACACCCAATCAGTACCGCAAATGAAATAAGCACTACCTTCCCCCATTCACCGGGAGCTGAAACAACATCTGTCACATTGCCGCCTATATTTTCGTCTACTGCAAACATAGCTTAAATTATACGCTTGGGGGCGGATTTTCTTCATCTGCTGCTGGCAGAACTTCATATTCAGTTTCATTAAGCCATAGCCCTAACCCGGAGTTGGGATCAGTGCTAGTGTACGCGTAGGGTTCTTGTTTTGAATTGCCCCTGGCCCTCGTGGTGTAAACTAGACCCCTTATAACAACTATCGCTTCTACCTCTTCACCCATATAGATTATTGGTTTAGATTCCCAGGAACTGTCTGGATAGAAAGTACCTGATTTAACCTGTATAGTTTTATCTCTTAACTCAAACATGGGTCATATTATACTCTAGGGGGCCACCTCTGTTGCATAATTAACTCATATATTGTAAAATAACCTCTTAGGTCTTGGACCCGTCAAAAAAGCGAGCCCAAGGCTCGTTCATTCCATCTGAGGAGGAAAAAGTGAAAGTTTGCTACTGGATTATCTGGCCTGTCGTCAGCCTGGTGCTGCTCAATGTTCCGCCCCACCCTTGGTATTTCATTGGCTACCTGACCTTTGTCGGATGGTGGCTTTGCTTTGTGATGGCTGTCATCGGTAAGGTAGCGAATCGCTGGTACAGGCCCCGGCACCTGATATACAAGGCGCTGGAAGAAAAGCCCACGGTTGATCGCCTGGAACTAATTCGCGACCACGCCCTACCGCCAAGGGTAGTAAGCCAGGTACTCGAGGAATGGAGAGAGAAGAGCTTGGTTAGGGAGGAGGGTGACAGGTATCACATTACCCGAGCCGGCCAAATTGAGCTCCA
>CAYMBM010000070.1:0-4217 GCA_964388705.1 uncultured Candidatus Saccharibacteria bacterium | reverse complement strand
TATTCAATTTAGTATCAAAACGAAGTAGTCGTGATTCCTCTAGATCGTACACTACAAACTTGGCGCCAGCTTGGACCGAGATAAAGCGCGTATTGGCGGAAAACGACACAAATTGTGGATTATCCAAGTGAAGCAGAGCAAAGGGGGCAAAGGGGTTGGCAGGATCGTGCTTTTTTATAGTGTCAACCGGATCCTTAAACAAATAAACTCGACCTTCGGCTGAACTACCAGCCGCCATATACCAGTGGTCACTAAAGCGAGCGACATCGACCAAGTAAGCGGCACCATTGGTTATTTCCCGCAGTGTATAGGTGTCCGTACCGGATCGTAGGCGCACCAAGACTTTGCCATTAGGAGCTCCGTCTGGTGTAACAAATAAAATGGTATCGGCACTGTGCGGCTTAAAGGCCAGTACCTTGTTGATAATGACAGTTGGCGTGTGGGTCTTTAAATCGACCGTTGCTAGACTCAAATTGGTTGGATCGTACAGGTAATACTGATCGTACTTTTTATCATGGAGGGTTATCTGGGCAGCCGGGATATTAAAGAGTTTGGTAAGGTTCTGACTGGAGGCCGGCGCGTCTTTATCAATCAAGATATACTCTGTGCCGCCATTATAGGTGTGTCTTACCACCAGGTGACGATTATCAGTTGACCATTCGCTGAGTTCAAGGTGATGATTTGGGCCAGTGGTTGTAAGTAGGTTGGCAGGCAAAGTGAGCGCTGCTGGATTGTTGGTAGTAGTTAATAAGTCATAGACATCAAAATCGGTCAGGCTAGCCGGCTTCTGAATGATTAGCCAGTGTCTATCAGGGCTTTCAGTTGCTAAGCCCGGCTGGCTTGCATACAGCTGCACGTCCTTGCTAACTAATTTTTCAGGAAATAAGAACGGGTAGACAAGGCGCTCTATTTGACCACCAACCAGGTTGATCTGTTTATTCCAGTTACGATAACCGGTACGCCGTAGTTCGACCGAATATGATCCTTCCGCCAAAACCAGTCGGCTGCTGGTTTTGCCGTTGGACTTGCCATTTAAGTAAATGTCGGCACTCTCTGGATGGGCATCCACAAACATCAGACCATTTTGGACGATAGTGCCGGTTTTTCGATTAAAGTCAAAACCATAGGCATACAAACTAATGATGCCGGTACCAATTAACAAGGCCAGGCCAACTAAACCGTAGCCAATAAATAGACGAATACTGTGAGCACGGCGCTTTTTGGGATCTAAAAAGTCCATTTTGGTTTTCCTATTGTACCGCGCTTAGTATACCCTGTCATGCAAAGAGTCGCCAGCAACTATTGCTCATATGCTTAAACAGCGGTAAGATACATCTATTAACGAATGCAAATGTAAAAACAGAGGGTATTGATAGACGTGGCCAATCGCCAACACACCATAGAAGTCAATGGTACACGTTATGACGCTGAGACCGGCAATCGGGTACATTCCCAACAGCCGGCTAAAGGGGTAGTAGCTATCCCTGTCAAACATCATAAGAGTATCGATGGGGTTCACCGACCTAAAACTGCTCCCTCTCATAGCGTTCATGCCAAACCGGCTCATTCAACAACACTTATGCGAGGCATTGTAGACAAACCTCATATCACGGCTACCGCTGCAGCCATAGACCAGAGCGTTCAGGACTTTTCAGCCCGCCGAGCTTTGGAAGAACTGCGTCTTCATCGGGCTAAAAAAGTACCGACTAGTAAGCTGGTCTCACGCTTTGGCTTTTCAGAGGAGCCAGCAACTATCACCGCGCAGCATGTAGAATTGGAGGTCCAACCTCCACCAATCGAAATAGAACTCCCCATTCTTGACCATGACGACACCGAGACACCGCACGCCAAAACCAGAAAGCATCTGCACGCTCAGTTAGAACACGCCACTTCTCATGCTCAAAAGCCACTGAAAAAACCCAAGCTTCATCACCGCGTCGCCAAAAAACTGCATACCAGCCCCCGCAAGCTCAGTGCTGCAACGGCCGTGGTAGCTTTTCTGCTACTTGGCGGTTTTATTGCCTACCAAAATGCCAACATTATTGCCATCCACGTAGCGGCCAACCGGGCAGGGGTGGCGGCCGCCATTCCTGGGTACACCCCTTCTGGTTTTACACTAAAAACGCACACCACCAAGCCTGGACAAATCACCATCGGTTATCGCTCTAACTCCGACAGCCGAGCGTTTCAGATAACTCAGGCCAACTCGTCGTGGGATAGTAGCGCTTTGATTGAAAATTTCTTGGGTAGTAATCCCTATCAAACTGCCTACAGCAAGGGTAGAACAATTTACCTATACGATGGTAATAATGCCACCTGGGTCGATAACGGAGTGTGGTTCAACATTGAAGGCAGCGCCAATCTTAGCAGTGATCAGCTACAACACCTAGTTGATAGTATTTGAGACAACCCTTATGGAATGCTGGTCATATAAGCAAATACAAAGGTAATTGCTCCGGCTAATATGATTAGACCAACTAATATATAGTAACGTGGTGTGGTACGAAGAATCATCATCAAACCCCAGTTCCAGCCCTTGGCTCGTTGTTGCTTGATGAGCTCGGCCGCGTCGCTGGCAAACAGCAGCTGACTTAAGCCAGCAATTGTTAAAGCAATCGGGAAGATACCGCCCACTTTCTTGAGAGATTCTGTATCGGTAGTGCCAGCTATGACCGCCGCGATGGTAACTATAAATGGAAAAATGAGCACCATGGTTCCCAAAATCCATAACCACTGCCTGATTTTCTGGCTCAAGGGCAAGAGCGCCACAACACCAAATCCCGCGATAACCAGGGCAATCCCGATGAATATTAGGATGTTAAAACCATAATCGCTCATAGGTTAATACTACCACGTCTTATTTGGTAGCCTCTCTGTTACAATAGCTATATGTCAACCGTACGTACTCGCTTTGCCCCCAGCCCAACGGGCTTTTTGCACGTTGGTGGTGTCCGCACTGCCTTATTCGCGTGGCTAGTGGCCAAGCAGGCCGACGGTCAGTTCTTATTACGCATAGAAGACACTGATAAAGCCCGCGAAGTCGAGGGCTCTATTGATCACATAAAAGACAGTTTGAAGTGGCTGGGTATTCATTGGGATGGCGAGCCGTATTTACAGAGTGCCCGGCTAGATATTTATCACAAATGGGCTCAAAAGCTAGCCGACAGCGGCCAGGCCTACGCCGACCCTTACTCGGCGGCCGAGCTGGACAAATTCCGCGATGATGCTAAGGCGGCCAAACAACCGTTTTTGTTTCGGAATCACCGGCCAAAGGATCCACCAAAGTGGGACGGCTCTCAACCGCTCAGACTAAAGTCAGACCCCAAAGACCACGCCTGGAAAGACGCTGTGATGGGCAATATGCACGCTGGCCCAGAAGCCATAGATGATTTTATCCTGATTAAGGGTGACGGCTATCCGACCTATAACTTTGCTCATATTATTGACGATCACGAGATGGAAATCACCCACGTGAATCGTTCTCAGGAATTTGTATCGTCTATTCCGCGTTTTCTCAATTTATATGAAGCCCTCGACTTCAAGCCGCCAGTGATTGCCACCTTGCCGTACGTCATGGGTCCAGGCGGTACTAAGAAGTTATCAAAACGTGACGGCGCCAAAGATATTTTGGATTACCAGAAAGAGGGCTATCTGCCCGCAGCTCTTATTAATTTCTTAGCTACTCTAGGATGGAACGATGGTACAGAACAGGAGATTTTTTCCGTCGGCGATCTAATTAAAAAGTTTAGCCTAGAGCGCGTGCAGCGTAGTGGGGCGCAGTTTGATGAGCACCGTCTGCAATGGCTCAACGGCAACTACATCCGCGCCACCAAGTTAGACGACTTGTATAAAATTTCAGAAAGTTTTTGGCCAATGGAAGCCAGTACCGCCGATGAAAGTTACAAGAAGCAAGTGCTTGCCTTAGTTCAGGAACGGCTCAAATACCGAGCCGAGTTACCTGAACTAACCAGATTCTTCTTTACAGATTTACCAGTTGACCCCGAACTGATTAGTAAACACAAACAACTTGCTAAGTTGGATAAAAGCACCCTCAAAGACTTGCTACAGCAAGCCAAAGCCACATTGGAAGCCAGCGATTTTGCGGTGGCGGACCTGACTAAACGACTCAACGATCTACTAGAAAAGACCGGCCAGCAGCCAGCAATACTGTTCAGCCTCATCCGTATTGCCACTACCCAAGCCCCAGCCAGCCCCAG
>CAYMBM010000069.1:0-4236 GCA_964388705.1 uncultured Candidatus Saccharibacteria bacterium | reverse complement strand
TCAAAACGTCATCAGCCACCTTAAATGCTTCGAGCAGTGGCGTCTGGCGATCAATAGTTTGAAGAAGACGATCGTTAGGAATAATAATTAGGGTGTCAACTGCTTTTCGAAGATTATCAATTGCGGCTTCGGCGTTTCGACGACGTTTTTCGCCTTCAAAAGCAAAGGGTTTTGTAGCAAATCCTACAACAAGTGCCCCCGAATCGTGGGCTGTCTTGGCCACAATATGACCGGCACCACTCCCTGTACCGCCACCAGCACCGATGGTAACGAAGACCATGTCTGCGCCCTCGACACTCTTTTTTATTTCATCCATCGATTCTTCAGCTGCTTTTTGCCCAACTGCCGGATCTGCACCAGCACCCAATCCCCGAGTTGTGTCGCTACCGATATGAATTTTGGTTTTAGCCTTGGAGTGATGTAAGGCTTGCGAATCGGTGTTAACTGCTACAAATTCCACACCTTCAACACCAGCATCAACCATACGATTAATCGCAGCTCCGCCAGCGCCACCAACACCAACAACTTTTATTCGTGCAAAGGTTTCAATAGCCGGCGCAACTTGCGGCATCTTTACACCATACCTTCCTTACCAAATACCATAGAAAGGAGTATACCTTATCTGTCGTTGAGGTTCAATTATGTAGTGATTTATTATTTAACGAGGTTTTTTGGATAGGCGTTTGAGTAGACCTTCAACCAACCGAAAAGTGGCACTATTGGGTTGACCGGCCGAAACATGATGAGATGGGATTAACAGCATATCAAGTAGCATCAGGCCAACCGCGGTGGTATAGGCCGGATCATTGACTGTATCAATGAGTCCCGATAGGGGTTGTAAACTACCTATTCTGGCGGCAAGTTGTAATTTTTCCTTGGTGAACTCAGCTATGCCCGGCAAGTTGGCGGTACCACCAACCAGCACCACCCCGCCTGGTAATTTCCTAGAACGCTGAATTTTACGAAGTTCTTTATCAACAAACTCCAACAGCTCTTCAACACGAGCCTCAGTTATCATCCTTACCTCTTCGGCTTCAAATTGATGCATCTTATTTTCGTACTGAACAGCTACCCGGCTTTTACGGGATCCTTCACTGGCTAGCGTGGCGTGTTGTGTCTTAACTAGTTCGGCAATATCCAGATCAGTCTTAAGTCCTATAGCCAGATCATTGGTTATATTAATCCCACCAATGGGTAGAACAGCTACGTGCTGAATCTCTCCATCTTCGACAACAACTATATTTGTTGTACCGGCCCCGATATCAAGTAGCAGGGTGCCTGATTCTTTTTGCTGACGATTTAATACGGCTTCGGCAGACGCTAAACTTGCAACGGTGTGGTTCCTTGGAGCGATTCCGGCTTTTTCGAGAACTGTATCCAAACTTTTGAGATTTGGCGTGGCGGCCGTGACAATGTGGGTATCAACCTCTAGTCGAACCCCGTGCATGCCAACCGGATCTTTAATATTATCCTGGCCATCAAGTCGATAATTCTTAGCAAACACTTGAATAATTTCACGGTTTGGTGGTAGCTGAATGATAGTGGCTGCCTCTTCAACCCGCATCCGGTCATCATCAGTAATTTCACGATTTGCTGCACTGATAGCAATAACGCCCCGCGAGTTCAGACCAGTTATATGCGAGCCATTTATGTTGACCGTGGCATGCGTAATATGAATGCCGGATATCCGTTCAGCTTCGGTCAAGGCCTGGGTAATTGCTTCGGCTACATCGTCGGCGTGGACGACTATACCCTTTCGCATACCAAGATTAGGGGCCGAACCGTGACCAACAACTGACATGTGGCCATTTTCACCCGTCTCCATAACGCCGACGACACAGCGAACCGTACTGGTCCCAATATCAAGACCAAAATAATGAATCGGCGATTGATCGCGCATGCAGGCAGTATAGCGCTTATCCTAAGGGACTCGCAAGTTTAGGTGCTGGTGAGCACTTCGTAGCCGTCGTTGGTTACGACAACAGTGTGCTCAAACTGGGCCGAATCACTGCCATCGGCTGTCCAAATCGTCCAACCATCTGGATCGCCAACAATTTCTTTACCACCAAGATTAGCAATTGGCTCAATGGCAACTGTCATGCCAGTCCGTAGGACGGGTCCACGACCAGCCAAACCATAATTAGGAATTTCGGGTTCTTCGTGTAATTCATGGCCAACCCCATGACCAACCAATTCGCGGACTATACCAAGTCCCTGACGTCTTAGTACAGCTTCTATGGCTGCAGAGATGTCACCAACTCGGCAGCCATCGTGAACCATGCTCAAGCCGGCTTCCAGAGCTTGTCTGGTGCCCTCAACTAAGCGTTTTCTATGAGGATCAATCCGAGTCCCAACAATGAAACTAACACCACCATCGGTGACCATACCACCATAACGCACTCCGAAATCAAGGTTAATGATGTCACCATTGGCTAGTGGCCGATCACTGGGTATGCTGTGCTGCACCTGGTTATTTACTGAAATACATATAACGTCCGGATAATCTTGATAGCCCAGAAAAGCTGCCTGGGCTCCTCGTTTGCGTAGTTGATTTTTGGCCATCCCAGCCAAAGTTTTGGGCGTAACCCCTGGCTTCGCTTGCTGCTTAAGGTACTGAAGTATCTCCGCCAATATCCGACCACCAGTTCGCATGACTTCAATTTCTTGGTCAGTTTTAGGTTGGAGACCAGACATTTTGATTACCTTTGACCAAGAATCTGAAGAATTTCTTTATGAACGACCTCAACAGGTTGGTCGGCGTCAATTGAATCAACAGGAATATTATGCTGTTTGAAATACTCCAAAATCGGCAAAGTCGCCCGGTAATATTCTTGAAATCGTTTGCTAATACCAACCTCTGTGTCGTCAGAACGACCGCGGGCTAAGAGTCGCCGCCGAACAACTTTTTCACTAACCTCTAGATGTAAGACCGCATCAATGCTAAAACGACCAGCCACCATTTGTTCAATCAGCCACTTAGCTTGTGGAATACTTCGGGGTGTGCCGTCAATCAGACATTTTTTTAGATGTGGGGTGTTTTCCAGAGCCTTATTTATCAAGCTATAAATTTCGGCATCTTTTAAGAGCACTCCTTTAAGCATACGAGCTTTTTGACCAGCGCTGGCGTATTGTCTAAGAAGGTCGCCAGTAGAAATTAAATGATAACCATCCTTGTTAGCTAACATTTTAGCTTGGGTGCCCTTACCGGCACCCGCTAGCCCCATTATGATTACCATAACATTCTCTTCAATCTGTTGTCATTCTTTCTTTCACAGCCTTGGCTATACGGCCACCATCAGCTTGGCCAGCAGTTTGCTGTTTAATTGCACCAATGATTTTCCCCATGGTTTGATTCGTTACCGGCCCACTATCGATCACAACTTTGTCAATAATAGCAGATAGCTCTTGTTCACTAAGCTGTTTGGGCAAATATTTCTCAATTACAACTTTTTCGTTTAACTCAGCTTGCTGACGGGTTGTTTCGCCTACTTTTGCATATAAATCAGCACTCTCCTGACGTTTTTTGGCTTCTCTACTCAGAACTTCAATAACGCCAGCATCACCTAATCCTTGTTCGCGTTGGTTTTGGGCTACCTCAACGTATAATATAGCGCTTTTAAGGCCTCTGAGTGTGGTGGCTAAGGTTTTGTTACCACCTATCATAGCTTGCTTAAGATCTTGGTCAATGAGTTGTTTAATCGACATCTAACTATTGTTGGCCAAGTTTTATCTTCTTCAGCTTCACATTTTTTCGATCTCGACGAATAATGGCCTTTTGACGTCGATCTCGCTTGCTCATGGGTTTCTCAAAATACTGTTGTTGTTTGGCCGTAGCAATAACTCCCGATTGTTGGACTTTTCGACTAAATCGACGTAAAAGGTTTTCGAGTGACTCTTTAGAGTCTTTGCGAGTAACTTGTATCATGTGAGTTATTGTATGTTAACAGGGATGATTTCGCAAGCCTTAAGAGGTAATGTGTGGCTTCTTTTGATTAATACGTTGTGACTTCAACACTATACTTTGAAGTTCTTTGAAAATCGCAAAATGTTTGTTGGTGTGATAGATCTTAGTGTTACCCTGTCGCTCAGAAATAAGAAAGCCAATTTTTTCAAGCCGCTTTAATTCACGCTGAATATTGCCAGCATCTTCTTTGATAAGCTTTGCCAAACCCCGCACATGAGTTTTAAAATCAGGATATTTAGCATAGACCACAATGATCTTGCGCCTAACTCTGG
>CAYMBM010000068.1:0-4340 GCA_964388705.1 uncultured Candidatus Saccharibacteria bacterium | reverse complement strand
CCCGATGCCGAGTACCACAGTTTTTGCAGTCCACCAGGGGGTCAGTAAAGCCAGCCACATGCCCACTGGCTTCCCATAGTTTGGGATTTTGGATAATTGCACTATCCAGCCCAAATATATTGTCCTGCTCATGCACCATGGCCCGCCACCACTCCGATTTAATATTATTAACCAGTTCGATACCGAGTGGACCGTAGTCATAAAAGCCAGCCAGACCACCATAAATTTCGCTGGCCTGAAACACAAACCCCCGTCGCTTAGCCAACGACACAATATCTTCTAGGGTAACTTTGCTCATCTTGCTAGAGATTATATCCGAACAGATTGCTTTAGGATAGTCTGAGCCAAAGACAAACAAGTTGGTAGAACTTCATCCAAATCCTGGATTGAGTTTAGTGCTAAGGGCGACTCAGTCGAAATAGCAAGTCGTAGCAACTTTATATGTCTGGCACTGTAGTGCCCATCGCGAGAGACCCCAAACGCCATAGCTTTATTATCAAAGTTATAAGTTTGCTGCGCGTCCAGTTTACGTTTGTCGGTATCAACCGCCAGATTTGGTGAATGACCACTTATCCTCAGTAATCGTAGGCTGAACCATAGCTGTATTAATTCACTAGAAGTTGTTTGGTCATTTAGCCCTTCTAATGTTCGATGCAATAGTTCAAAATATTCTCCTTCTGAGCCATCCTCGGTAGCTTTGTCGACTTGTTTAAGAAGATCGTATCCGAGCATGGTCCGCTCAATATTTTTGACAATGTTGCCATAGTGAGTTTTCAGTCGTGTTGATATGAGCGTCGCGATGTCACCTCGACCAGGTATAAATGTCAGATTTGTGATGCTAAACAGCTCAATACCACCAGCCAATTTTGACTGAATTTTTCGAACTCCCTTGGCCATAACCTTCACCTTGCCGTAGTCCGGTGTTAAGAACGTCACAATTCGGTCGGCTTCTTGAAAATTTGTTCTAGATAAAATAATGCCAGTTGTAACTATTTGTTTCATTAATAGGTAATCTGTTGCATCGACCGAACCGATGAGCAAAGTTCTTGCAGCGTGGTACGAGGTTTGTATAAATACACATCAACGTTCAGTGAAGAAAGCGTTATCCGTCCACCGGCAATCGCTTCAGCCGGGATAAGTGTATGTAAAACTACTGGGATACTTTGCCATTCTGGATATGAGCGAAGCTCATACAAAAATTCAATGCCACTATGCTGAGCAAGTTGTAACTCTAAAATAATTAGATCTGGTTCTTGATGATCGATAACATGAATCGCCTCTTGAGCAGAAGATCGATGTGTGACCACATGTCCTTCGCGGGCCAGTGCCTGGGCATAGGTTCTGGCTAATACTACGTCAGGTTCAAGAAGTAATATTTTCATGATACATTTACCAATTGCAACTGTTGGCTTGGTATAAACGTGGAAGCCAAGCCAGAAAGTTTGTGATGACGAGCCATGTGCAACGGTGCCGCCATGGACTGCAGCAGTGAATCAGCAATAAATATACCAGCGCTACTCGCCGCGCTAACAGAGGCCAATGGTTGTCGGGCACTGCCGTACAAAGCCCTAGCTCGTCGAAACATATCACTGGTCAGGCCATCTTGCCCACCAAAAATACCGGTTACCATTCCCCCCGTACTTTTGTGTGCGGCCAGCAACACCGATGAGCGTTTTTGGTTTTCTTTTGTCTGAGCTTCAATAAAACTATAGCCCAGCATAGTGAAAGCGGCTTCAAGATTTTGACGATTCGCCATAACCGGACCATACTTGCCGCCCAAGCTAATAGTCAAATCACAGTCGTATTGCTTGGCAAATTGTGATAGTCGATGAGCTGTATCTTGGAGCACTGCCGATATAGACACTGGCTCGAGTGCCAATTCTGTTTGGGTAGGCATAACACTTAGGATATAGCCATCAATAAGCCGCAAGGCTACATCAGCCGTTTGAGCAATAGCGGCTGGTGTATCTTGCTCTTCTAGCGAGGCCAATTCGGCACCTCGGGCAATTTGTAGTAATGGCAGTTTTAACTGCTCCGCCAGTGCCACTAACAACCGCTCACGCGGTTCAGACCCCTTCATACCAATGCTTTAAACCCTCGTTAATTATCAAGTCTAGTATAGCACTGGAAATTACGGCGAGAATGATAGACTTGGTAAAATGATGTTATTAAGATCATTAAGGAATTGATCCGATTCTGTACCAACAACAATGGTTTTATCACGCAGCGGCAAAAGGATCTGGGTATCTTTTTGACCGAGGTTAATTTCGCCCGAAGCTCGACTCCCTAGCAAGCTAGGAACTTTGGTTGCACGAAAAGCACTAACTGTAACCTTGCCCGATTTGACCTTACTATCGAGCTGTTTCAGAACGGCGTCGTAAGTTTGGTTTAGTACTTGAATGTGCAAGGCATAAGCCGTGCCTGATTGCACTCCGGGAACATAATCTGGATGAAAATATCCATTTAGGGGTACATTGCTATTGGTCTGATCAATATAAGCACTCCAGGTTTTAGGATATTGAAGATCGAGGCTACCATACGTTCCTGGACCACTATAATGTTTGAGTGGACTTTTTTCTTTCTCGGCAAACTCTTTGTCTTTAGTGGTGGAAACTTGTTGGCTAATTATCTGGGAAGCCGCAGCTATTTTTTGATCAACGTTATTCTTATAATCTTGCATCTTTCCAAAAGCCCAAAATCCAAAAATTAAACTTGCACCCAAAAGCACAATCGCCATAAAAAATAGAGGCATAAATAGGTTTTTGCGACGCTTTTGAGCTCCTGTAGGCATATTTGGTGGCATACTGCTTATGGTATCATATCAATGATTGATTAGTTATAGTGATACAAGAACAAACCTAGTCGTTTTTTATCCGGCTTTCGGTGTGGAATATGAAAAGCAAAACTAACGAGTTTTACGGGCGTACTATACTCTTGAACAATTTTTTTATCCAATTTTGACATGTAAGGTTGCAGCAAGAAGACAAATACTCCATCTGTTTGAGGCCAATTTTTCCGCCAGTAGTTACCCCAAACGATCTTGATGTTATTTGCGTAACGCCTGGTTTTATAACGAGAGTACAAAACTAAAAATGGGTTAATTTCATAGCCAACAGCATAAAGGCCCCTTTTAGCCGCAGCTTCTAGTACTCGGCCATCGCCACTCCCTAACTCTAGAATTGTTTGACCAGGTTTAAGATCAATCAAGTCTAGTGCTCGAGGTATGTGCTGTTTCAAAGTAGGTAAAAACGGTGCCCCAAAAAGAATTACAAATGTAAAGCCAACAAAGAGAACTGTCGCCAAAATCCATAATGTTTGTAAGACCATGTGCTACTCACTCTTTATTATTGCTAAAATTCGCTTTCACTTTTATTACCTTGTTTTCGGCAGTTTTTAAATATTTTTCTAATTTACCGACCAGTTGCATTCCCCGTTCAAAGGCTTCGGTTGCTTGATCAATGGTTAACTCACCACTTTGAAATTGTTCTAGGATTGCATCTAGTTCGTCACTCATGTGTTGAAAGTCAGTCTGCGTTTTCATGTTTATGCTACGGGTTCCCTTCTTATGTATACAGTTGATTGACCGTCGGCAAATTTGATGTCGGTTGGACCTGTCTCTAACAAGCGTGACGACGTGACGACTTTCTCCCGTTGTCTCAATATAGTGTAGCCTCGACGAAGCACTGCAGCTGGACTCAAAGCCAATAGTGTCTGACGACGTGACAATATATTATGGCGAGAAATATCAATAGTTTGCTGAGCGATGTGTATAAGTTGCTGTTTTTTATTAAGCGCAGCCTGCCGATACACTTCAATATCACCCAAAACAGCTTGCCACAAGTTTAGGCGCTTACTGCGAAGCGAAGCCGTTATTTCATGTTTATCTGGAACCAGCAGTTGAGCAGCATTACTTGGCGTGCTGGCCCGCTTATCGGCTGCCAATTCTGCAAGACTTATATCAATTTCGTGTCCAATGGCAACTAATGTTGGTAACCGACTGCCAGCAACGGCTCTGGTAACTGACTCGCTACTAAACACTGACAAATCTTCGGGACTGCCACCACCTCTGGTAATTACCAGAACATCAACTGGCTTAGAGTGGGTATTAAAATAACCGATTGCTTCGATAATTTGTTGCGTGGCGGCTTCACCTTGTACCTGGACATCTGCCAATTCAATAGTAATACCGCTCCATCGCTCGTTCATAATTTTTATAAAGTCGTGATAGGCTGCTGACCCCTGTGAAGTAATAAGTCCAACGGTCTGTGGCACATACGGAAGGACACGTTTTCTATCAACATCAAACAAACACTCTTGCCGTAATTTGGCTTAGAGAAGAG
>CAYMBM010000067.1:0-4367 GCA_964388705.1 uncultured Candidatus Saccharibacteria bacterium | reverse complement strand
TCTTTTTTATGTTTAGTAACGTATTCAGGTCTATCTGCAACTTTGTCAAAAACGTATTGAAAAAACTTTCTGTGTCGGTCATGTCGTTTGGTACCTTGTTGTATGTGACTACTTTACCCGCCTTTACTTTATCCAAGTATTGCAGTTCGGATTCAACGTCGGATTTAATAACGAATTGCAGATTTTGGGTGTCAGTATATTCCTTTAGATAACTTAATGGGACTATCGACGGGTAAAGCTTGTAGGCGCAGTATGCAGATAGTTCATTAGCGTCTGCGTTAAAGAACTTTTCACTCGTTGACAGCAAATCAGTTGCAGTTTTATGAAGTTTCCTGGCTGTTTTTGATTGAGGCAAAATAGTGGATAATAGCCCTCCTTTGTAATTAGGCAAAGCTTTTTTAGCATAAATCCAATCCGTACGCATCGTATCTTGTGCCCGCGTGTACTCAATGTCCACTCCTTCAAAATGGTTAGCCGTGGCTTCTGGCCACAGTATAGCGGTCGTGGCGTTACAAGAGTACATGCTTGCCATTAACCTATTTCTGTCATCCAAGAATGTGTGCAGAGTGTTTGAATAATTTTTGAAGTCTTGAGCCCCGACGTAATTCTTATAGTCGTGGCGATATTTGGTAGCTAGAGCATATTCATAGGCCACTAAAACAAGGATGGCCACAACCACCAACCCCAATAATGATAAAACAATTACTTTCTTCTTCGACTTTTTGGGCGGCAATGTATTGGCAGTATTTGTTGTTTGAAGTGTTTCCGGGGATGGTTGTTTGTTTTCAGGCAATTTATCTGGTTCCATAGATCTCCTTGACTTGTAGTATATCAGAAGCGGTAGGTTTTCCTACCTCTGGTTAAGCATCAATAACGTGGTGCCCCCGGTACGATTCGAACGTACGACCTTGAGCTTAGAAGTCTCCTGCTCTATCCAGCTGAGCTACGGGGGCGTATCAACAAACTGAGTATATCAAACTAAACCGATTGAACCGGCAACTATATATTGATAAAGTAGTAAAGTGAACGAACTAAGGACTCAAGCTGAAGCTCTAAGGGACGCAGGTTATTCCTATAATATGATCACAGAAAGGTTGGGCGTATCAAAAGGTACGATGAGTTATTGGTTCAAGGATAGACTCTTTAAGCCGAACCAAGAGGTTCTCAAGAGGATACAATATGGACCTATAAAGTCGGGTGCCATAAGGCATGAAAAGAAAATCAGAGAAATAGCTAATCAACGTGAACTAGGAAAATATGAGATTGGAATGCTTTCAAAGCGAGATTTATGGATGCTCGGTTTAGGTTTGTATATAGGCGAGGGATCAAAAACTACAGAAGGCATACGCATTTCCAATTCTGACCCGATAGTTATTGTTACGATTATTAAGTGGTTGAAAGAAATATGCAATTTATCGGATGAGAATATTACTATTAGGATTCACATCTACCCAGACAATGATGAAATTGAAGCAATAAAGTATTGGAAATCCGTTACCGGTATCTCGTATAATAATTTTCGCAAGACTATTATTGATACACGAACTAATAAAAAGACCAGTAAACGTGGTAAATTACCTCATGGGACTGCTCACATCAGTGTAATATGTCGGGGAGACCCCGCAAAAGGAGTAACGCTCTACAGGAAAATTGAAGGCTGGGTTGTAGGAGCAACGGAAAAACGATAAGTAATCGATATGGACCTATCATCTTTGCGGGTGTAGTACAACGGCAAGTATGCTCGCCTTCCAAGCAAGAGACGGGAGTTCGACTCTCCCCACCCGCACCAAACCATAAGGAGTCCCATGTTCAGAAAGACCGTCCGCTTTTTTGGTGAGTACAAACACTTGGGTATCGTTGTGCTTAGTACGTTGGTGGCGCTTGGTTTAGAGCTGAGTAAGCACCATCGGTGGGCGCACCTGCTATTGGCAATCACCGCTCTTACTAGTGTCATCCCGCAGCTGTGGGGAATGATAGAAGATCTACGTAGTGGTAAGTACGGACTTGATATCTTGGCCATTACCGCCATCGTAGTCTCGGTTATCATGAAGGAATATTGGGCCGGCATTATTATTGTGCTGATGCTAACCGGCGGTGAAGCCCTTGAGGACTATGCTGAGCAGCGAGCCAAAACCGAACTCAGCGCTCTGTTAAAACGCAAGCCGAAACTGGCCCACAAAATCAAGGGTAATAAAACAACCGACATCAAAGTTAGTCAGGTTACAGTTGGTGATCGGTTAACTATTTATCCTGGCGAAGTCGTACCTGTTGATGCCATCATTATTGAAGGTTCGTCAAGCTTTGACGAATCAAGTCTAACGGGCGAGAGTTTGCCAGTTGGTAAAGAGCCCAGTGACCAACTGCTGAGCGGTTCGGTTAATATGGAGGGAGTGGTTACCGTCCGGGCCCTACACACCGAGGCCGATAGCCAGTACGAGCAGATTATCAAGCTCGTCAAGTCAGCCGCCTCGGCGCAGTCACCCTTTGTGCGCTTAGCCGATCGTTATAGTATCCCATTTACTGTAATATCTTTTGGCATTGCCGCTGCCGCCTGGATTATATCCGGTCAACCGATTAGATTTTTAGAAGTATTGGTGGTGGCTACGCCTTGCCCCTTGCTGCTCGGTGCGCCCATCGCCCTCATTTCCGGTATGAGCCGGGCCGCCAAGCACGGAATTATTGTCAAAACTGGCTCGGCCCTTGAAAAGTTAGCCCAAGTCAAAACTATTGGTTTTGACAAAACTGGCACTCTAACCAAAGGTAGTCCGGTTGTTAGTAGTACCAAGCTCTTTGGATCGTTTACCAAACATGAGGTCTTGGGTTACGGAGCAGCGCTGGAGTACACCTCAACTCACGTTTTGGCCAAAGCCATCACTGCAGCTGCCACCCAGGAAAACATTCACATTCAGAAAGCCAAGCAAGTCAAGGAAATTTCTGGACGTGGGCTCCAAGGTCGTATTCGCGGTAAAACCATTCTGGTCGGTCGTCAAAGTTTACTGGAGGCCGAGGGAGTGAAAATACCCAAAGCCGCCGCTGTCACGCAAACTGCTACATTTGTGGCTATTGACCATAAACTTGCTGGAATTATCTTGTTTAAAGACGAGTTGCGACCTGAAGCCAAGTCAATGTTAGCTCGACTAAGACAACTCAAAATTAAACACACCCTAATGGTAACCGGTGACAACGAAATAACTGCCCAAGCTATAGCGGATGAGCTTGGTATTGAAGAAGTTCATGCCAACACCTTACCGGCCGACAAATTGCGAGCTGTGGAAAATGTCTCGGCCAAGCCTGTCGGCTTTGTCGGCGACGGCGTCAATGATGCCCCGGTATTGACAGCCGCTGACGTTGGCATCGCCCTGGGAGCCCGTGGTTCAACGGCCGCCAGCGAATCAGCTGATGTGGTTATTATGCTCGACGATGTTGGCCGGGTAGCAACCAGTGTCGAGATTGCTAAACGTACATTTTTCATTGCCAAACAAAGCATCTTGATTGGCATTTTCATTAGCGTGGGCTTGATGCTTATTTTTTCAACTGGCAGGTTTAGACCGGTATACGGCGCGGCTATTCAGGAACTAGTGGATGTGACAGTCATCATCAATGCCCTCCGGGCTCATGGCAGCTGGCGTACGGTTAGCTCAAAAACAGCACTACAGTCAGTGGAATAAGCAGATTGTCAGTGCCGTAGGCACCCAAATTTTCAGCTAAAGTTGTTGCCAGGGGCAGCAGCAGCAGTGCGTAACGGCTCACCGTCGCGGCATCCGTTGGAGCGACAATAAAGACCGATGTGATTAACAATACAGACACCGCAAAAAAGGCCAGGCTGCCAATCAAAGATTTCTGTTGACCAAAGACTTTGTAGCTATTGTTTTTACCAAACCAAGTACCTATCAGTGCTGCCGCGGCATCAGCTAGGCCTAAATGCAAAATAGCCAGTACAAAAACCCAACGTGGAGCGCCAAGCAAAATAATGGCTATAACTCCTATGGCAAAGAAAAATTCGCCCCAAGTAATACGATTAATTCCATGCTGGCTGCCAAACAACTTCAGCCATCTTGTGAGTGCAGAGGCAGCAATAAACCCCAGTTCAACGAATACGATAGTTGACCAACTAACAAAAAACGGCCACGTAATCAAAGCTAGTCCGGCAGTAAAATGAATAATTTTCCTAGAGAGCTCCGTGCTTAAAACCTTACGTTCGTGTAAGAACTCGACCAAAAAAAGCACAATAAAGCCAATGGCCATGCTGACAATAACTTCGAACATAGGGCCTATTATAACGAATAAGTGTAATAATGACTCGGATAGTTTGGTCGGGGTGATCCGACTCGAACGGACGACCTCAGCGTCCCGAACGCTGCGCGCTA
>CAYMBM010000066.1:0-4368 GCA_964388705.1 uncultured Candidatus Saccharibacteria bacterium | reverse complement strand
TGTACAAGTAACGGATAATTCTAACGCAGGAGAAGCCTTCGGTCCTTAGACCGGGGCTTTTTAATTACGGCAAATAAATATGACTCTTGAAATCCACATCACCGAAACCGTCCACGTCGCCGATCTTATTAAATCTGTCTGGAAGATCCTCAAACGTCTAGCCACCAAGTTTTGGACGTTCAGTGTGACCATTATAGATTCTGTCTTTACCAGTTTATGGGTAACGCGGGGGCCACCGTCTGGATTTACTAATGACAAGTCGGGATTAGGAGGTTCCTTCGGGCAGTAATTGTCCGGGGGATTTTCTTTTATGCCAACCCTTACACAGCTAGGTACAACAACCTTTAACACCAACTCGGGAAATCACACGGTTACTGCAACACCGGCCGTGAATGACTTGATTGTAATTGTAGTGGCCAATACTGGTACCACGGCTACAACAACATGTACTGATGACAATGGTTCTGGTACTTACACTACAGTAGCAACGGCTCAGAAGAATACAAGTGCCGATATTTTAATGATCCAAGTCAGGACTGCACTTATAACCTCAGCAGTCTCGACAGTATTTACCAATGCACCAGGTACAACATCTGGCGGTGGGATTGCGGTTTTCAAAATCACAGGCATGAGTAAAGTTGGTGCGGCCGCAGCGGTTCAGAACGCCATCCAAAACAATCAGGCGTCTGGCGGAACTCCAACCCCTGTCTTTGGCTCAGCAGTCAAAACCGGTGATCCGGTCCTAGGTGTCGTCTTCAATGCTAGTAATACAGCAACCATGACACCTCGTGGTTCACCAGCGTACACAGAAGATGTGGATGCGGGATACAACAATCCAACTTCAGGTCTGGAGACAATGCGCATCAACTCCGGTGAAACTGCAAGTTCGATTGCTTGGGGCAGCACATCCGGATCAGCATTTTGCGACGCAATAGTTGAGTTTGACGCTACGTTGACCGTTAATGTTAGCGACACTGCATCCCATACCGAAAACGTGGCCATGAATCAGCTCAGTTTCGCGAATATTAACGACACCACCTCTCTCACCGAGAATGTAGCTTTAGTTGTAATGCCGCCCGACTTAGCCATCAACATCAATGACACAGCTTCTCTCACCGAAAACGCTGTTATCCAACCGCCAGATTTGGCCATCAACATCAATGACACGACTTCGCATACCGAGAATGTTGTAGTCCAGCCGTATACGTCTATCAATGTTAGTGACACCGCTTCGCATACAGAAAATGCAGTCATTCAACCATCAGATATGGTCGCCAACGTCAATGACACGGCCTCGCATACAGAAAACAGCGTTGTCCAGACAGAAATAACCATCAATGTAAATGACACAACCTCGCTTACTGAAAATGCTGTTGTTCAACCACCGGATATGACCATAAATGTGAGCGACACAGCCACACAAACTGAAGTTATAACGATAGGTGGAAATGATAGTAGTGTTAACATATCAGACTCAGCCAGTATTAGTGAGAGCTTGCCCCTTGATCTAGCAACCAACATTAACTTCTCGGATTCTATATCTGTTGCCGAATCGATTACAACCGATCTAGATATTTCTATAGCCATTTCAGACTCTTCAGCTTTAAGCGAATCAGCAACAGTGGAGATTGATATGAGTGCCGCCGATTTGTCGGTTAATGTGTCTGATTCAACCTCTGTGACTGAGAACACCACGCTACTTGGCGAGGAAATAATCAATGTTTCTGATTCTACTGCTGCTACTGAATCCGTCAATATCGCAACCTCCGACTCAGAGATTAATGTTAACGATACGACCAGTCTTAACGAATCCTTCGCCTTGCAGTTTGCGGCCAATCTCAACGTTAGTGACACCAGCACCCTAAGCGAAAATATCGTCACAGATGGCGAAACCAGTATTGCTGTCAGTGATTCAACAACAGTCACTGAGTCGGTTAACCTGCTGGACACCGATATTTACAGCGTTAGCGACAACATGAACGTCAGTGAAGTGGTAACTGTTCAACCTGAGCAGACTATTAACACAAGTGATTCCATAACCACCACCGAGAACGTGCAAACTCTAATGCCAACACTGCTAGCAAACGCCTCTGACACTAGTTCGGTGACTGAGTTAGTAACCACACAAAGCGACAGTTCGGTTAATGCATCAGACAGCTCGACAGTTAGTGAAGCTATCACGCTTGTGGGTGAGCAGAGTATTAGCGTCAGTGAGACCACAAGTATTACTGAAGTTGTCAGTTTGTCCGACCAAGAAGGCCTGATTATTTCCGACGCTACTACTGTTACGGAGTCAATCGTGCTTATCACCGACACCAGCTTGACGGTTTCGGACTCGACGACTGCCAGTGAATCAGTGACGGTGTTTACGCCAACTCTGCTTGCTAATGTATCCGATACCATAAATACTACCGAAAACGCCATTGTCTTGGGTGAGAGCTTCGTCAACATAACAGACTCGACCGGCCTCAGCGAGAACATAGCTCTGTCTGATACTGAAGGTCTAACCACTTCAGATTCCACTAATGTCACCGACAGCATAACTATCGATCTTCCAAGCGGAATTAATGTTTCTGATTCGGCTTCGCTTAGCGAAAACGTCAATTTTGATATTGGTCTAGCTTCCAACACTAATGACACGGCAACAGTCGGTGAATCTGTATCTGTCTCTGCCGTATCAGCAACCGATATCACTATTGGTGTTGCTGATACACTAACTGCTTCTGAAGCTAACGGCATCGACATAATCAACTCTATAAATGTCAGTGATTCAGCTTCAATAACAGAACTTGTATCGGTTGGCAATAATCAAACCTCGGCTAGTGCCACGGACAACCTAAATGTTACCGAAGCAATAGCTGTCCAGTTCGATGCCCCATTAGTTGCAAGTGACAACACCACGTTAAGTGAATCTATCGCTCTTAACGTAGCGTCAGCCGGAAGCAATAACGTAACCGTTTCAGACAACACAGTTATCAGTGAATCAACTGCTTTGACAACCGAGACAGTGCTCAGTCCGAGTGATACTACAAATGTAGCCGAAGCTCTAACCATCCAGTCTGACATTTCTCTGGCACTCAACGATAATGCCACCGTTAGTGAATCGGCTAACGTCGTTGTAACGTCAGCCGGAAGTGATAATGCAACAGTTTCAGATTCGGTTACAGCTAGCGAGTCAACCACCGTCACTGTAACTTCGGCTGGTACTAACATCGTAACGGTTTCGGATACATCGTCCATCAGTGAAACCACTGGACTAGCGATCGTAACCACGCTCGGCGCCTTGGATACCGCCACGACCAGCGAGACAACAACTGTTTCAATTGTTACGGTTGGGGCTGACAGTGTTACTGCTTCTGACAGCTTGGTGGTTGGCGAATCTATATCCATAGCCACGGGCTCTGTATTGCTCAATGTGACAGATTCCGTCTCCTCGACTGAAACCCTCCTAACCTCAAGTGCTATAAACGTTCTGACGTCGGATAGCACAACAGTAACCACGTCCACTGCCTTCGGATCATTATTGTCTCTAAGCGTCCTTGACGCCGTCACCCTATCTGAGTCGGCAGTACTTAGCACGATACTTACTCTGTTAGCCGCCGATTCAGTGGCAACTGCTGAATCGGTCGCCGTTAGCCTCGTACTTGGTAGTACCGCCCTGTCTGGCTTCTTTGACTTCTTTGAATAAAGCTTTGAACATATTCTATCTATTTCATCAAAATCGTGACTGAGTTATAGAAAAATCATTTACAAGCATTGGTCCTGGCCGTATACTGAGGACAGCATTAAAAAAGGAGAGGGTATGTTTGGTAAGACAGAAGATCTAGTTATCGTACTACTTATCATCTTGCTATTGTTCGGCGCCAAGAAGATTCCAGAATTGGCCCGTAGCATTGGTTTGTCTGCTCGGGAAGTCAAAAAGGGCTTTCAGGGTGACGATGAAGAGTCTGCGAAGAAATCAACCAAAAAATAACTGCAGGTAAGGAGCGGGGGTGGCACCGTCACAATCTTTTTTTGACCACGTAAAAGAACTACAATGGCGTCTATTGTGGATTATTTTAGCTATCGGCCTTACGGCCGGTATGAGCTATGTTTTACGAGTTCAGGTCATCCGTTGGTTGCAGCGGCCTCTTGGAGCAACGCTCTTTTACACCTCGCCAGCCGGCAGTTTTAATTTTATACTCAAGTTGTCGACGTTAATCGGCTTGTTTGTGGCATTGCCAGTTATTATTTATCAATTGTTGCGTTTTATCGAGCCGGCTTTGCCAGTTAAGATCAAGAAAACCACGATGTTAAAAATTATCTCGGCCTCATTCGCGATGGCCTTAGGTGGCATGGCCTTTGGATATTTTTATATGATCCCCACCT
>CAYMBM010000065.1:0-4398 GCA_964388705.1 uncultured Candidatus Saccharibacteria bacterium | reverse complement strand
TCGCCTAGTAGCAGGTATTGCTATTGTTACACCTTTAACAGTCTTGATTGAACAGTATTTGCCACCAGTTATCATAGCTAATGTTTTGGCGCGTTTGGCGCGAGGTGAATACCAATCACATAGAGTTTGGGCCAGTTTCGGCACCAGTCTGGTGGCATATGGCGTGCTACTGCTTTGCGGAACTATTGGGTGGCGTTTGATTGATGCCTTCAATTGGCGATTAGAAGGAAACGTCCAGCGAGACATTGGACGCAGAATATATGCTCACCTGCTCGATCAGAGTGCCAACTTCCATGCTAATACTTTTGGCGGCTCGCTTGTATCGCAAACCAATAAGTTCATGGGGGCTTACATTCGATTTGCCGATACTACTATTTATCAAGTCATCCAGATGGTGTCTAGCTTAGTATTTACCTCTGTTATTTTAGCTCACCGAGCACCTTTGTTCGTAGTATTGCTTAATATCTTTGCGCTGATTTTCTTAGTTAGCGGCTCGTTTATAACCCGCAAGGTCCGGCTTCTAAGTGCCCAGCAAGCTTCTGACGAGAGTAAACAAACCGGTTATTTGGCTGATAGTGTAACGAATATACTGGCTATCAAAAGTTTCGCGGGCGGACGCTTCGAAAGAAAAAAGTTTGGTAAGGTTACCAACGTTGTTTTCGAAGACACTATGTCAGTTATGCGAGCCAGCCAAAAGCAAATGGCCTACTTCAGCTTATTGAGCAGAGTGATTTCGATAGGCGCTTTGGTAGTTGCAATTATCAGTGTCATGATTTTTAGAGCCACTGTGGCCACAGCTTTTCTAATTTTTACCTTCACTAACAGCTTGATCAACCAACTATGGATGTTTTGTAATAACTCTCTTCGCAACTACAACCGGGCATTCGGTGATGCCAGCGATATGACTAAAATTTTGCAGCTATCGCCCGAGATTAGCGATCCCGAAAAACCCGAAGCGCTCCGCATCAAGCGGGGAGTTGTTGAGTTCAAGAAGGTAGATTTTACACACCAAGATGCCGGGGGAGCTTTGTTCCTTGACCTTAATTTGCATATCAAAAATGGTGAGAAAGTTGGGTTAGTTGGCCATTCTGGTTCGGGTAAGACCACTTTTACACGCCTGTTGCTGCGTTTTAACGATATCGACGGTGGTAAAATCCTGATTGATGGCCAAAATATCGCCAATATCACTCAAGACGATTTACGTTCGCAGATAGCCTATGTCCCGCAGGAACCGATTATGTTCCATCGAACACTGACCGAGAATATCCGTTATGGTAAGCAGCAAGCCAGCGATAAAGAGGTTATTCGGGCAGCCAAAGTTGCTCATGCTGATGAGTTCATCAAAGATTTACCAAATGGTTACGACACTTTAGTTGGTGAACGTGGTGTCAAGTTGAGTGGTGGTCAGCGCCAGCGCATAGCGATTGCGCGGGCCATGCTTAAAGACGCTCCTATTTTGGTGTTGGATGAAGCCACCAGTGCACTAGACTCTGAAAGTGAAAAGCTGATTCAAGACGCCCTTTGGAAACTCATGGAAGGCCGAACGGCTATTGTTATAGCCCACCGCCTGAGCACTGTTCAGAAGATGGATAGAATCATAGTCATGGAAGACGGCAAGATTGTTGAACAAGGCACGCACAAAGAACTGCTCGCCCACAAAGGCATCTACTCACAACTTTGGGCTCACCAATCCGGCGGGTTCTTAGAGGACTAATCTACCTAAAGATAGGGATTTGAGGTTGTAGGAAGTGGTTTTGGTTTATGACTGTCAATTATGGCACTTAGAGCTTTGATTGGGTCAACTGCTTCATCAAAGTTTGCCTGAACTTCTACGCTTCTATTAACAACTCTTACGCCAGGAAGTGAGGGGTGGGGTCTTCGTTCAGCAGTAAAGTGTTGAAATGGTAAATCCACACCTACCCTTTCTTTGCTTGGTCTTCGTTTTCAGATGCTTCGCCTGTTTCGCCTTCGCCCGAATCTTCAGTGCCTTCGCCTTCTTCGCCCTCTTCGCCTTCAGCAACTTCTTCTTCAGCGGCTTCAGAGATTTGCTCCTTGGTTTCTTCAACCGTGGCGATTGGGTGTTCAAGATCAGTCAAGATTGTAACTCCGGCTGGGACAACCACATCGGATACGTGGATTTTGTCGCCGATTTCTATCAGGCCCGAACCATCAACTGTCAGCTCATCAATCAGGTCCTTAGGCAAAGCTTCTATCTCAATCGCGTCAAGGTTGGTAATAACCATTAGGCCGGTTTTTTGGGCTGGAATTTCGCCTGTTACGTGAACCGGAACTTCAGTTTCTACCTTTTCGTCCTGCTTGATAGCGTTAAAAACCACATGTCGCATTTGGTGCTTTTTGGGGTCAAAATCGACGTCTTTGATAATTGCCAAATGGTTTTGCTTGCCAAGAGTCAGTGTAACCGGATGGTGCTTACCGGCTGTTTTATAAACTTTGGTCATTT
Source organism: uncultured Candidatus Saccharibacteria bacterium (assembly GCA_964388705.1). Taxonomy (GTDB): domain Bacteria; phylum Patescibacteriota; class Saccharimonadia; order Saccharimonadales; family OMJO01; genus OMJO01. The sequence goes on along the minus strand of CAYMBM010000065.1, from coordinate 1,937 downwards.
CGGTTGTAGGCGCCATGACAACCTTAGACGGCTGGCCATGGTCGTGCAGAACGGCCGGGATTTGGCCATCACTGCGAAGATGCTTGACCTGCTTGCCAAGGACTTTGCGTTCGGTTAAAACTAGAGCAATTTCTTCGTTACTCACACTTTCTCCTTAATTCGTCAGTGTATTATATCAAAACTTTCCCCTGTTTGGTATGCTTTTACTAGTGTTTAATATTGAAAACATAATTCAAAGCGGCGGGCTGCTGTTGATTGGTGGCATGATATTCGCCGAAACTGGCCTGCTAGTTGGCTTTTTCCTGCCTGGCGACACGCTGTTGTTTACGGCTGGATTCTTTGCAGCTCAAGGCAAACTAGCTTTGCCATCACTACTTTTGGTCATTGTGATCGCAGCTATAATTGGCAATGAAGTTGGCTATGAAATTGGCGCTAGAAATGGTAAACGTGTTTTTAATAGGAAAGATGGACTGATGTTCCGCGAAGAATATGTAGACAAAGCTGAGGACTTTTACAATCGACATGGTGGTAAAACTATCGTGCTGGCCAGATTCGTACCAATTGTTCGAACCTTTTCAGCAGTTATAGCAGGAGTTGGCCATATGCCACGTAAAAAATTCTTAGTTTACAACATTATCGGCGCCATACTTTGGGGTGTCAGTATTACTATGCTTGGTTACTGGCTGGGCAGCAAAGTATCAAACATTGAACAGTATTTATTGCCCGTTGTAATTCTCGCAACAGTGGTTACATTCAGCCCGACAATTTATCACCTCGTCAAAAGCTATTTCGAAAAGCACAAACCGTAATTACCAGTCAAAATAGTCGGCACGAGAATTAGTAATCAGCTTGGTTTTACCTGACAAGTCTGAAGAATTAACGATAAGTATTGAATTTGTGCTCCCTGAGTACGCAATCTTGTCATTAGAGGGTGAAAAATCACAGTGAGCCACGAAACCTTTATCTATGACTTTATTCTTGATTGTACCGCTATCGTTGGCATAAAACAGATACCATGCGCCACTTGTGTATCCACGATAGACAAATGCGTGTCCGCTGTAGCCAACACAACCAAGATCAGTGCCAGATGAAAACTCATTTGTCATGAGTGTTCTATTCCCTGTACCATCACTATTCATCTGCTTAATTACGTTTGAGGTTGAAGACGGACCAAAACCATTATATACGATCTTGCTGCTATCACCGGATAGCAGGTAATCTTGCACATTAGTTACTAAATTGTCGATGCTCCCACTTGTGTTATGAACTTTGAGGGCACAATTTGACGCACTAATACCAATAGGGCACCATGTGAAGTATACCTTGCCATTTGTCCCCCATGTTACGTCATATATATCTCCTGAGCCCGAATAAAGAACAACCTTATTGGATCCGTCGCCATTTGTAGCTATAAGTTGGGTTGTACTTGAAAGAGGGCTTCCCGAGCACGTTGTCGCAGCAGACCATTTGTATTTTGTCTTTGCAAAAACGAGGCGCGGTTGGGTGCCGTTAACGTTAGGGTTAAACGAGGCGCTGTTTAGTCGTTCTGAGTATGCGTTTGTACATTGCATGGTTGTAGCAAATGTTGTAGTCTGAGATCCATCAATTGCTGATACTTTACCTATAATTACACTGTTGTAATCACTACCTGCATAAAGTGCATATTGCCCATTGGGATGTCGTTTAATCGGCATGTTAAACGACGATGAGCTACTAAGCTGCGAAAGATCATGCCCATCTGCCTCAGATGCAAATATTCCATATGAGGTCAGCCAATTTTCGTAAACAATTTTGCCGTTGGAGGTGGCGGCAAATGATCTAATAAGAGCTGTGACGCCAACAACTGCAAAAAGTAAAACAAATATTACTAAGGGTAGGGGAAGTTTTTTCTTAAATGAAAGTTTTTTGTTTTTAGCTGCACGAGCTTTTTTGACCAT
>CAYMBM010000064.1:0-4515 GCA_964388705.1 uncultured Candidatus Saccharibacteria bacterium | reverse complement strand
GCCAGTACTGCGTAGCGAGCGATTGGCAAACTACGCAACCGATCAACCACCCCTTTACTGAGGTCCTCGGCCAGTCCTACGCCGGTTTGAATCGCACCAAACAAGGCGGTTTGGGCCAAAATGCCAGGTAGCAAAAAGTTAATGTATTTGGTCGAGCCAGTCGCACGAACGGCCCCGCCAAACACAAAGTTAAATAACAGTAGGAAAATAATTGGCTGAATACTGCTGAATATCAACAGCTGCGGAATACGAAAGTTACGTTTCACATTTCGCTTAATAATTTGAAATGTATCACTTATGCCTTGCATTTATTTGTCCTCCTCGGCCTTTTTACCAGTGATGGCTAGAAAGACGTCGTCTAAACTTGGACGATGCACACTAAGTTCCTCAGCTTTAATATTGGCCTGTTTGAGTGCGCTGGCAGCCGTCAGTAAGTCGTCACTACCGTTTTTGGTGCGGAGTCTCAGCCTGCGCGTTAAGTCATCAACTTCAACTTCACGCTTCAGTTCTTTGGTCAGTAGCTCTTTGGCCTTATTAAGTTGAGCATCGGACACTTTCAGCTCAATTACATCCTGACCAAGGCTGCTTTTTAACTGCTCGGCGGTACCTTCAGCAATCATCTTGCCATGGTCGATGACGTACATGTAATCAGCCAGTGCATCAGCCTCTTCAAGATATTGCGTGGTTAATATAATGGTGACACCTTGTTTGACGAGATCGCGAATAATATCCCAGAGTTGCAAACGAGTCCGTGGGTCCAAACCAGTTGTTGGTTCGTCCAAAAAAAGCACACTTGGTGTCGCTACCAGACTAGCACCAAGGTCTAAGCGGCGACGCATGCCGCCAGAATAGGTTTTGGTTTGTCGGTCTGCAGCGTCGGCCAAACCTAACTTGTCTAGCATCTCCTGGGCTCTACGCTTGGCCTCTTTCTTGGGTATGTGATACAGCCGGGCGACCATTTCAATTGTTTCTCGTCCAGTCAAAAAGTCGTCAACAGCCGCAAATTGTCCAGCAAGGCCAATTCGCTTGCGGGTTTTAGCTGGGTTTTTAAGTACGTCAATGCCATCAACCTCTACACTACCGCTGTTTGGCTCCAGCAGGGTAGCCATCACCCGAATCAAGGTGGTTTTGCCAGCCCCATTAGGACCCAGCAATCCAGTGACTTTGCCACGCACTGCCGTCAAATTCACGTCACGTAGTGCATACAAATGCCCAAATTTCTTATTCACTTTGGAAACGTTAATTGCATAATCTGTTTGGGCTTTGGCCATAAATTTCTCCACTATCTATACTATCAAAACTAGTCTATGTCACAAAGCTTAACATGTAAAGTATTAGCTGTCCAAAAGTCGGGTTATCAAGGCCATACGAACATAAAGCCCATTTTCCGCCTGCCGAAAATACGCTGCCCGTGGGTCGTCATCTACTTCAATTTTAATAGTATGAACCCTCGGCAGTGGATCCATCACAATAGCTGTTTTTGCTAGTCTCTTGAGTATCTGGGCGTTAATCTCGAAATATTTTTTTAGCTGATTGTACTGAGTGACAGAAGCAAATCGTTCTTTTTGGACTCGAGTCACGTACAGAACGTCTATAGAGTTGTCAAGAAAAGACAAATCGTCATGTTCAAAGTACGGAATGTTTTTCTGGTTAAGGAATTGTTTGGTCGTCGGCGGTAAGCGCAGCTGAAGGGGAGCTGCCAAGTGTAAGGTAAGGTCAGGATAAAGACCAAGCAGCTCAATCAATGAATGTATAGTACGACTGTTTTTAACATCGCCAATCAGTGCAACCGTTAGGTTATTTAACCTGCCCGTTTCTTTCAAAATTGTATATAGATCTAGTATGGCTTGAGTCGGATGTTCACCCTTACCGTCACCGGCGTTAATAACTGGCACTGGGCTCAAGCTGGCGGCTTTTGTTGCGGCACCTTGCTCGTAATGCCGTAATACAACTATGTCGGCATACGACCCCACGACACGAATGGTGTCTTCGATAGTTTCGCCTTTTATGGCCGACGAAAACTCCCGCGCGTTTTCAGTTGAAATTACCCCCATGCCCAAGCGCTGGGCAGCAGATTCAAAACTCAAACGAGTTCTGGTAGACGCTTCATAAAAAAGGGTCGCTAGTAGGCGACCCTTATGGTGCTCCAAAAGTTTTTTTCGGCTGGTTGGTGGTTTTGACAAGTCGTGCATTTTGTCAGTTAAAGCAAAGATCTGTTGTAGTTCGTTTTTGCTAAACTGCCCTGCTGCCAGCACGTGTTTCACTGGACGCTATTGTACAACTAAGCATTCACAATTTCTATTTGGTTGCCAAAAACTAGTACCCTCATTTAGTTGCCTCTACAGAGGTGGGGCTGTCTTTAGTTTCCATATATCCTTAATTTGATTTTGATAAATGCACGACAGCATTACAGCACAAGACAATACAACATAAAACTGGAATATTATGCTTAGCCTTAGTCCATCATGAACAACGGCCAAGAGTGCTGCCAGGCCGCCCAACCAATATAGCAAGGGCGACTCGGTCTTGGGATACTTCCATGTTTTGATGACAGCTGGAATGTAGGCTACAGCGTCAGCAATAACCGCAAAGGCCAAAGCAGTCACACCGTTACCACTGAGCTTCCAGGCAACAACTCCACCAACTGCAATGATGCCACAAATTATGTCAGCCTTACTTGTACCACCGATTCCTTTCTTGATTGACAAGGTAGCTAGAATAAAACCTCTAGCCAAAAACAACGCTGACAAAATCATTGTGCCAGCTGCCGCCTTAGCACTGACTGCACCAATCATATTAACGGCAGATACACCAAAAAGGAGTACACGCGTGGTGCGATGAGGTTTGGTCTCGCCTTTTACAATGTTATAGATGTAATCAGTTGTCCCCGTGAGATCAAAAATCGTGGCTAAGACCAACAGGAGTGGTTTCATTAACTTAATACTTCTTCAATCAGGCGTTCACAACGTTGTTTGATGTCGCTATCAACCAGCTGGTAGTGATCGTCAAACTCTTGGTAGTCGCCGCCGTGTGTGCCAATCTGTGTTTGAGTCGGGTGCCCGTACATGGTCTGAACGACTGTAGTCATGTGCAAGCAAGCTTGGTGAGCTTTGCGCATATTGCTGGCGTTACTAACCAGGCCAATCTTTTTGCCCTTGAAGTCATCGCCACTTAAACAGTCCAGCGCGTTTTTTAGAATCCCGGAGTAGCTACCATGATACAGTGGCGAGCCGATGACAATATGATCGGCTTCACGAATCGCCTGGGCAAAAGCCCGTACAGTTGGGTCATCAACATGCTCGGGATCATGATGCCAGTGCGGCTGGCTGGTAGGCAATGGCCGGTCGGCTAATTTCCATATATTTGTTTCAGCACCACTTTTCCGGGCCAAGTCAGCAAGATATTCAAGCAAAGTAGTGGTGTGTGATTTTTTGGCGGCACTGCCGCTAATAAATAATAATTTCATCATGTAACACGTCTCCTATAAATAATAATGAACATTAACGAAGAATTTCCAAGAGTAATATAAATGGGATAGATGAGTTTTGTAAAATTTAACTCGCCCACAGCTAAGATACCAAGTACGCCCGAACCCGAAGCCAATATCCAGTTAATAAGCGTTTCGGTAAGTGGTGCCTGCCACGTTTTGACAATGGTCAGCCACAAGGCCACCAGGTCAATCCCGACCACAATTAATAAAGCCAATAGTGGCTGACGCGTAAAACCCCATAATGTTATCCCCATAATGGCAACGAGTATAGAAACTAGGTCTTTTCGTTGAAAGCTACCGTAACCAAAATGAACCGAAAGGACAGCTATAGTACCAACTGCAGCGACTTGTGCGCCAGTCATAAATAGTGACCAGCGAGCTCCCGCCGCCCATTGCGCACTAAACGCAATCAGGCTCAACATAAACCATATCCACCAAGTCGCTCGCTCTGGCTTTGTTTTGTGTCGAAAAATATCACGCAGATATGGAATGGTGCCAGCGGTATTTAAAATTGCCGACCCAATACCTAAAAAAGCCAGCAGAGGGGTGTTCATTATGGTGTTAGGCGGTTGATATCACGCGGGAAGAGGGTGGCTTCTTTGACGCTGTTAAGATTCAGCAACTTCTCGACAGTTCGCTCTAGTCCCCAGCCAAAACCGCCGTGTGGGGGCATGCCATATTTGTAGGCACTGAGTAGTGGAGCATAGCCGGGGTTGGTGGGGTCGCCACCCATGGCCTTGAGTTGTTTAATGAGTCGATCGTAGCGATGCTCGCGCATACTGAGCGTGGCAATTTCTACGCCACGAAACAATAAGTCCGCTCTGTCGGCAATCTCGGGACGGCCCTCGTTAGCACGATGGTAAAACTTGAATGTTTTGCTTTTAGCTGACCAGCCAGTCACTAGCACGGCTTCACTACCCTTTTCGCTCTTAGCCCACTCACAGATCCAGCGTTCCTCGGCTGGCGCCAAGTCGTCTTCGTCGGTATGATCCTCTTTGGTAGCCTTTAGGAACTTCTCATGGATG
>CAYMBM010000063.1:0-4574 GCA_964388705.1 uncultured Candidatus Saccharibacteria bacterium | reverse complement strand
ATTGTTGGTGTGAAGTGTGGCAAACACCAGGTGTCCAGTTAAGGCAGCCTGCACACCCAAACCGGCTGTCTCGGTATCCCGGATCTCACCGACCATGATGATGTTGGGATCCTGACGGAGCAGGGCCCGCAACCCGGCAGCAAATGTCATGCCAGCCTTGGGGTTGACTTGCGTTTGGTTGGCCCCAATAATTTTATACTCGACGGGGTCCTCAATGGTTGAAATGTTGACAGACGGTTTGTTTAAGAGACTCAAAACGCTAAAAAGACTGGTGGACTTGCCCGAGCCGGTTGGCCCAGTTACAAGGATCATACCGTGGGGCTGAGTAATGGCCTCGTTAATGGTTTCTAGTGATACACCCCAAAAGCCTAGTTCTTCAAGAGTCGCTGGCTTGCCCGACTCGTTTAATATACGCATAACTACCTTTTCGCCTTCGCTAATAGGTAAGGTGGAAACTCGCAGAGCGTATAGCTCACCACCAATTTGGATTTTGAAGCGGCCGTCTTGCGGGACGCGCCGTTCATCAATCTTGAGGTTAGACAAAATTTTAATACGTGAGACCACTGCGCCATGAACTTTTTTAGGTAGCTTATTGGCTTCGCGCAAGATGCCGTCAATACGGTAACGGACAATAATGTTATCTTCACGTGGCTCAATGTGGATATCACTGGCACCGGCCTTCACACCGTACTCGATGAGTAGATTAACGGTTTTGGCCACCGGCGAATCTTCGGTTAGATCTTCTTCACTGATTTCTTCGTCGGCCGGAATGTCATCGGTGTCTTCCGGAGTCATGACTTTAGTCAGTTCTGTGCCAATATTTCCCCGATATTGATCAAGTGCCGACTGAATGGCACTATGCGTTGCAATGTGGACTTTGATCTTTTCGCCTAAGTGTTTTTGCAAGAAGCTGAGTGCTTGAATATCATCAGGGTCTTCCATGGCTAGTTGCTTGGAGTCTCCTTCCATGCCAAACAACACGACGCCGTACTGTCGGGCGATGCGTTCCGGTACTTCGCGCATAATTTTAGGGTCTATTTCTTTAGGGTTGAGCTCAATAAAAGGGGTGTCGATTTCGTCGGCATACAATTTGGTCAGATCCTTCTCGGAAATGACACTGTTGGCAATGACTAAATCCTGCAAGGGCTTTTTCTCATTGGTCACCTGCTCGTGTAAGCTTTTTAGTTGTTCGTCAGTTACCTGTTTGTTGGCAACCAACAATTTTTCCACCAAAGCATCAGATATACGCATTAGGAAGCTGTCCTCCAATAATATTTCAGCTCAAAAAACGCCCTAGGCGACTCCAATGGTAATAAGCCACGCTCAACGTAATGGTTATTACGCCTTGCTTGGCTTTTTCGATTTCGCCCACCTATATTCATTTTTTGATGCATAAAATTATTACAGGACAACGTCCACTACTCCACATTATATAAGAAAAGACATAAGCAGTTCACATAATTGTGTAACATAACCAATTTTCTTATGAAATTGGGGTGCTATACTACTGGGTACAAGGGTAATTCTAAGAAGTGGGAAGGGAGCATACAATGGCTGACAAAAAAGTTGAAAAAACCGAACAACAAACGTCTGGCAAACAAAAAGCGTTGGGCCTAGCTCTTGAATCCATCGAAAAACAGTTTGGCAAGGGTTCGATCATGAAATTGGGTGAATCGTACAAAGTCGATATAGAGACAACCTCTACGGGTTCACTTAGTTTAGATATTGCCCTGGGTGGCGGTCTGCCACGGGGTCGGGTGGTAGAAATTTATGGTCCGGAAAGTTCTGGTAAAACCACGCTCATGCTGCACGCCATTGCCGAAGTGCAAAGAGCTGGCGGCACGGCGGCTTTTATTGATGCCGAACATGCTCTTGATCCACAGTACGCTAAACGTATTGGCGTAGACGTAAGTAATTTGTTACTTTCTCAACCGGATAACGGTGAACAGGCTCTGGAAATTACCGAGACGCTGGTACGCTCCAATGCTGTCGATATAATTGTCGTCGACTCAGTGGCGGCTCTGGTACCCCGGGCCGAAATTGAGGGTGACATGGGTGATAGTCTACCCGGTTTGCAAGCTCGGCTAATGAGCCAAGCTCTGCGCAAGCTGACGGGAGTCATTAGCCGTAGTAAAGCCACCGTGGTCTTCATTAACCAAATTCGTATGAAGATTGGTGTAATGTTTGGTAACCCAGAAACCACTACTGGTGGTAACGCTCTCAAATTCTATTCAAGCGTGAGGATGGATATTCGCCGGATTGGCCAGATCAAACAAGGCGAGGAAGTTATCGGCAATCGCACTAGGGTTAAAGTTGTCAAAAATAAAGTCGCACCGCCATTTCGTCAGGCCGAGTTTGACATCATGTATAACCAAGGCATTTCCAAGAGTGGCGATATTGTGGATCTGGCTGTGAGCGAAGGTATTATTGAAAAATCTGGTGCTTGGTTTGCCTACAAGGGCAACAAAATCTCTCAAGGCCGGGAAGCCGCCAAAAAATATTTGGAAGACAACCCCAAAGTTATGGATGAAATTGCCGAGCAAATAACTAAAGTGGCTGAAGCCAAGGAGGAGTAGTTGTCAGATAATGCATTTGAGGTGTGGGCAGATCCATCGGGGAAAGTGAAGTTTTGCTTTTCTCACTCTGACGAAAGCTTCACTACTGGCGTTATGATCTTAGAACCGGGCGCTGAATTGCCCAAACATAATCGGCCTCTAGCTTATGAAAATCTGTTGCAACTAGAGGGCAAATGTCGGGTAACACTAATCGGTGAAGATGGCCTAGTAGAGTCGTTACATGTTTTGAATCCCAACGACAGTTTGCGTATGCAAAAAGGTCAGTGGCATATTCATGCCAACCCTTTCGACAAAACGTCGTTGACTTTCTTTAAGGCAGAGGGCGACATCACCGAGATAGTAAAAATCCTGCGCGAGACCTACAGTAAAGTTGCCACGAACCCTGAAACAACAACCGACAATGAACATCACCAACATCAAGCAACAAGTTAAGCGCACAGATCGCTATTCAATTTTTGTTGATGATAAATATGCCTTTAGCTTGAGCGAGAGTGAGTTAATCGCTCGTGGCATACATAGTGGGCAAGAGCTGAGCCGAGAAGAGCTAACGGAGTTCAAGGAAGCATCAAAACTCGATAAAGTTTACGGATTGGTTCTACAGATAGTGGCGCGTCGGCCTCGTAGCGAAAAGGAACTACGCGACTATTTACGCCGGAAAAACCAAGACGAAAAGAGCACGGAAATAATACTTAACAAGTTAAGAAATATTGGCATGGTTAATGACGATGACTTTGCTCATCGGTGGGTGGAAAACCGCCGACTACTCAAGCCAGTCAGCAAACGGCGCTTGGTCCAAGAACTGCGACAAAAAGGCATCGCCAGCGATATCATTGATGCCACCCTGGCTGAAGACACCACGTCTGACCTTGATACGTTGAAAGAGCTTATTGCCCACAAACGCCGACAAACCAAATACCAAAATGATCCTACAAAGCTCATGCAATATTTGGCCAGACAGGGTTTTTCCTATGATGATATCAAATTGAGTTTACAAGAACCCCTTAACTAGTTGCCGGTATACCAGCGGTAGCTGCTTCGGTATGAGGCTGCAATGGATCGTTCACCACAATATGACGATTGGTAATCTCCACAATTTGATTGCGGTCAATACTGAGCTGTCCACCACTCAGGCTTTTGAGTAGCGACTGTCCAATGTACAACTTTTGAATGTACATACTAGATATCTCAACAGCGTAGTCACTGACCTTGCCTAATCGCTTCTTGTTGACTGTATCAACCGGCTTATTAGTAAGATCAAAGTTGAGTTTAATTACTTTTGTCAGCCGCACCAGTTCGCTTGGGTCGCTTAGTACGTCGTGATCATTAACAATAAAACCCTTATTTGAGCTATCACGAATATCCTGTGTGAGCAGCACCAGCCGCTGTTTGCTGAATCTGTCGTTGCAATAAAAGCCTTCAATTTTCAGATTATTGGGATTGATGATTGGTGCCGCAATGGTAGCTACTGGTCCACCAGTTCGAAGACTTAAAACCGCTCTATTTATGATGTTTCCGCTCAGTTGTAGCATGGTGCCTACAGTATAGCGCACAAAAACCTGTGGATAACTACTTTAGCATCAGCTTTTTCGGGTTGTACAATGCCGTCAGGATGAGGCGGATCCGACACTTTACCCAAGCGGTGGGGATCCTCCTGCTGCTAGTGCCTGGACAAGTTTTTGCATCTCCTGCTGGTGACGATCTCTTGATTGCCGAGGTTCAAACTGGTACTACTAACTCGGCAAGCGAAGAATTTGTTGAACTCTATAATCCAACAGACCAAAACATCGATATTAGCCACTACAAGGTCGAGTATTACTCAGCCGCTAGTGATTTAAGCGTTCCATCGCGATCTATTCCGTTGCATGGCACATTTTATGCCGGCAAACACTACTTGTTGGCGAGCACTGGTTATTTAAGTGATGAGGCCAACGACAGTTTTAGCGCTGGCTTCAGTAAAACGGGCGGACACCTCTTCTTGGTGAGTCCTGACCCCGCAGA
>CAYMBM010000062.1:0-4602 GCA_964388705.1 uncultured Candidatus Saccharibacteria bacterium | reverse complement strand
TTACTGCCCGCCAGATTGAATCCGCCCGTCAAGCCATGACCCGCTACGTCAAGCGCGGTGGTAAAATCTGGATCCGCATCTTCCCACACACCCCAGTTACCCGCAAGCCTCAAGATGTAAAAATGGGCAGCGGTAAAGGCAACCCAGAATTTTATGTAGCAAAGGTTCGGCCAGGTACTATTTTGTTTGAAATGCAGGGAGTCAGCGAAGAAGTTGCTCGCGAAGCTATGCGCCTAGCCAGCCACAAGCTGCCGGTAAAGACGAAGTTCTTGGTCAAGGAAGAGGCCTAGAGATATGAAAGTTGTAGAGATTCGTAAACTGTCCACCAAAGAACTGACCGAGCAAAGTTCTGCCTTACGTGAAGAAATTGTTAACTTGCGCCGCGGTATCCATATGGGCGAGACCCAAAATGTCCGGATTCTTCGAACCAAGCGCAAAGATTTAGCCCGCATGCTCACCGTTTTAGGTGAACAATTAGCAAAGGAGAACCTGTAATGGCCCGAACCATCAGTGGCACCGTATCATCTGACAAAGCCGACAAAACCATTGTCGTCAGTGTTCATATGCGCAAAACTCACCCTATTTACAAGAAGCAGTACACCATCACCCGTAAGTTTATGGCCCACGACGAAAATAATGAGGCCAAACTTGGTGACGCCGTTACTATTAAAGAAACCCGACCGCTCAGTGCTCGCAAGCGCTACACCTTGCAAGCTGTTACTCAAAAGGCCATTGTCAAGCATCAAGAACCCGAACCAGTGGTTACCCAAAAAACGGATGAAACAGAGGTTAAATCATGATTCAACAAGAATCACGACTAGTTGTGGCTGATAACTCTGGTGCCAAGGAAATTCTGTGCATTCGTGTTCTGGGTGGCACTCGTCGTCGTTATGCTCGAGTTGGCGACGTTATTACAGCGACCGTTAAGCAAGCTAATCCTACCGGCAATGTCAAGAAAAAGTCGGTGGTGCAGGCTGTCGTGGTGCGCACCAGGGATACTATTCACCGCAAAGATGGCTCGACAATTGCCTTTGACGATAACGCTGCAGTTATTATTGGCGAAGACAAGTTACCTAAAGCTACCCGAATTTTTGGTCCAGTCCCCCGTGAACTACGCGAAAAAGGCTATGCCAAGATTATCAGCCTAGCACCGGAGGTTCTGTAATGAACAAAACGCTATACAAGATTCGACTAAAAAAGGGCGACACAGTAATGGTTACAACCGGTAAATATAAGGGAAAAACCGGCAAAGTTAGTATTGTTCATCCCCGTGACAATAAAGTGACAGTTGATGGGATTAACATTGTGAAAAAACATGTGAAGCCTAATAAAGAACATCCCCAAGGAGCAATTGTTGAACTGACCAAGCCACTTTGGGCTAGTAAGGTAGCTATTGTTGATCCAACTACCAAAAAGCCGTCACGTATTGGCTATAAAGTAGCCGCCAACGGCCAAAAGGTTCGCATTTTCAAGTCGAGTGGCAAGGAAGTAAAGGAGACGAAGTCATGACCCATTCGACTTTAACATCGTCTGCCAGGCTAAAGGAACTTTATAAGACTCAATATGTACCAGAACTGCAGTCCGAACTAAAATTGTCGAACCGATTTCAAGTACCTCGTCTGGAGAAGATTGTCGTTAACATTGGGCTAGGGCGTGGTAAAGACGATAAGAAACTAATGGAAGTGGCTGCCAACACCTTGACTAAAATTACCGGGCAGCGACCAATAGATACTTTTGCCAAGCAATCGATTGCCGGTTTTAAGCTTCGTGAAGGTAACAAGATTGGCCTGAAGGTCACTTTGCGTGATGAACGGATGTACGAATTTATGGACCGACTAATCAACGTAGTATTGCCACGTTTGCGCGATTTTCATGGTGTCAGTACCAAAGCTTTTGATGCCTCAGGTAATTTTAGTCTTGGTATTAGTGACCAGTCAGTGTTTCCGGAACTGAGTTTTGAGGAAACAACGACTGTTCACGGACTTCAAGTTATATTCGTAATCACCAGTTTTAATCCGGCACACACCAAAGCTTTACTAGAAAAGTTTGGGGTGCCTTTTGAGAAAATCGTCAGTAAAAAGGAGGCCGTGTAGTGGCTAAGAAATCAAGTATAGCGCGCGACTTAAAGCGCCAAAAAATGATCAAGCAGTACGCCGCCAAACGAGCTGAACTGAAAGCCATGGGTGATCAAGAGGGCTTACACAAATTGCCTCGTAACAGTAGTCCAACGCGCTGGAAAAACCGGGATCGTGAATCCGGAAGGCCGCGCGGCTATATGCGTCAATTTGGCCTCAGCCGGATATCATTTCGTGAACATGCCAGTAAGGGTGAAATTCCCGGTGTAACAAAATCAAGTTGGTAAGGAGAGCATATGTCTAAAACATCCACAGATCCCATCGCTGATATGCTGACTCGCATTCGTAATGCGATCGCCGTTCAAAAGCCAGAGGTGACTTTACCCCACTCCAAGCTTAAAGAATCGGTGGCCAAGCTACTGCAAGACAATCGTTTTGTGGACAATATTAAAGTTAGTGGCGAAGGCACTGCAAAACTGTTAACAGTGGTAATCAATAATGAATCAAGCAATGCACGGATTAACGAGATTGTTAGATTGAGTCGACCTGGTCGTCGTCATTACACAGGAACTGATAGTATACCGATCGTCAAACGTGGCCGGGGAATTGTTATTGTTTCAACAAGCAAAGGTCTTATGACCGGTAACGAAGCCAAGAAGCAAGGCGTCGGTGGTGAATTAATTTGCAAGGTGTATTAAATATGAGTCGTATAGGAAAACAACCCATCTCAGTTCCCAGCGGTGTGACAATCACTGTCGACTCAGACATGGTGAAGGTTGATGGCCCAAAGGGAAGCTTGAGCCAATTACTTTTACCTGAGGTATCTGTAAAGCAAGATGGCGACATGGTGTTGGTTAATCGTGCTAATGATGAAGCTCCAGCTCGCAGTAAACATGGGTTGATGCGCACTCTCATCAGCAATATGGTAACTGGAGTAAGCCAAGGCTTTAGCAAGCAGCTAGAGTTTAACGGCGTTGGTTATCGGGTTGCCTTAGCTGGAAATGGCCTCAAATTGACCCTTGGTTTTTCCCATGACATTACCTACCCGCTGCCTGAAGGTGTCACGGCTACAGTCGAACAAAATATTATTACTATCTCTGGAATCGACAAACAACAAGTTGGTCAAGTATCAGCTGAAATTCGCGCTCTGCGCAAGCCCGAGCCATACAAGGGTAAGGGTATTAAGTACGTTGGTGAGCGGATTATTCGTAAAAGTGGCAAGTCAGGGAAGGAAAAGTAGTATGAACCGATTGAAACATACCTGGCAAAATGCCACTCGGCGTAAATTCCGGGTTCGATCAGTTGTTTCTGGTACCGCCAAACGTCCCCGACTCAGTGTAACTGTGAGCAACCGGCACATTGTAGCCCAAATTATTGATGATACAGCGCATAAAACTGTTGCCTATTCATCAACCGTTGGCCAAAAAGCTCTCAAGGGTACTATGACAGAAAAAGCCGTTTGGGTTGGCACCGAGGTGGCCAAAAAAGCCAAGAGTAAAAAGATAAAACAAGTAGTATTTGATCGTAACGGCCGACTGTATCATGGCCGGGTGAAAGCCCTAGCTGATGCAGCCCGTCAAGGAGGACTGGAGTTTTAACATGGTAGCAGACAGACGACAACAGGGTGACAGGCGACAGCAAGGCAACATTCTCAAAGAAGAGAAGCAGTTTGACGAGCGGGTTGTACACATTGACCGGGTAGCTCGTGTAGTTAAAGGTGGCAGACGATTTCGTTTTCGCGCACTGGTAGTCATTGGTGATCACAAGGGTCAGGTTGGCATTGGTATTGCCAAAGGTGCTGATGTGACCGCTGCTGTCAGTAAAGCAGTCGAGGTAGCCAAAAAGCACATGGTCAAGATAAATATCTACAATGGTACAGTTCCCCATGAATCATCAGCGAAAGTAAGCGGCGCCCATATTATGGTAAAACCTGCTAGCCAAGGAACTGGACTTATTGCCGGAGGCACGGTCCGTATTGTGCTAGAAGTCGCTGGGGTAAGTAATGCTCTGTCCAAGTCATTAGGTTCCAGTAATAAAATTAACGTTGCTTATGCCACCTTGGCCGCCCTTACCAGCATTGAATCAGCCGATAAATGGTTAACCAGACAACCAAAGGCTCCAGCTGCTCCGAAGAAGGCCAAAGCAACGACCAAAAAGACTAAGGCGGCCTCATGAAGTATCACCAGCTAAACGTAAAAAACAATGTCGACGCTCGCCGTGTGGGGCGAGGTATCAGCGCTGGACAAGGTAAAACCGCTGGGCGAGGTACCAAAGGTCAAAAGTCTCGCACTGGTTCTCGCCGACGTCCGGGCTTTGAAGGCGGCCAAACTCCACTCATGCAGCGTTTGCCGAAATTACCAGGTTTCCACTCTCATCGACCAAAAGCCGAGGTAATTTATACCGGGCAACTTGACGGTGTTGGCTCGACCATTGATAATGTCACGGTTTACGAAGCGAGACTGGTTTCTAGCCCCTATGTAAGGGTAAAATTAGTGGTTGGTGGGTCTGTTACCAAAAAAGTCACCGT
>CAYMBM010000061.1:0-4626 GCA_964388705.1 uncultured Candidatus Saccharibacteria bacterium | reverse complement strand
GTAAGAAACAAATGGGACCAAAGGGTGAGATAGAAATTGCCGCTGGTTTTGAAGCTCGTTTGGCGGCCTTTGTGGCGCGGCCAATGATCTGGGGTAGAAACTCTACCAAACGTCTATTTCTGGTTGGCATCATCGCCGTGGCAATTGGGTTTGGATTCTTAGGCGCTGGCCTGACCATTGCTAAAGATGTCGTGTTTAACATTTTCCCGCCTACCAAAGACACCAACGGCATTGTTCTAAATATTAATTTCCCTCCGGACACAACTATTGATAAGTCGGAGGCCATAACCGCCAAAGCTGACACACTGGCAGCTAATGTAATTGGGTCCAACTTTATCCAAAGTTCGTACTTTGGGTCGGGCGGCGCTCAGTCGGCTATGGAACAAATCCAGATTACCTCCTACAACAAGAGAGCAATTACCTCACCTCAGATTGTCAAACAGCTCCAAGATCGATTTAACAAGGACTTCACCGACGCTAAAGTGGCGGTTGCTCAGAATGATATAGGCCCACCTTCGGCAGCTTTTGTTGTACAACTTGATGCTACGGATCGATCAGCAGCCTTTAATGCCGCACATGACTTAGCAGCTTACTTGTCGAAGACTGAGCTTAAACGACCGAGCGGAAAGATTGCCCATATGAACAATGTTACTGTCTCTAGCCCCAATCAATATATCCGTACTAAGGGCAAGTCAATAGTAACGGTTAGTGCTGGTTTTGATGGCAATGACACCACCACTCTGGTGACCCTCGCTCAAGACGCTGTGAAAAAAGAGTTTGGCGACAATAAACTGAAGCAATACGGGCTCAGCTCGTCAGCCCTCAGTTTTGACTTAGGTCAAGAAACCGAAAATCAAAATTCGTTCAAGACACTAGCGTTGGCCTTTCCAGTTTTGCTTGTGGTTATGTTCATACTTCTAGCCTTTCAGTTCCGTTCGTTCTTGCAGCCACTTTTGATATTTATGGCTATTCCGTTTAGTATCTTCGGCGTCATGCTCGGTCTCCGCCTTACCAACAATGCGATTAGTTTCTTTACCATGCTGGGCTTTTTTGCCCTTGTTGGTTTAAGCATTAAAAACACTATCTTGTTAACCGATTTTGCCAATCAGTCCCGGCGCAGTGGGATGTCAGCAATTGATGCCGCTGTGGCAGCGCTAGAGGAACGGTTCCGACCACTATTTGCAACCAGTATGACGGCCGTCGTCTCTCTGATTCCGCTGGCTATTAGCAGCCCGTTTTGGCAAGGCTTGGCAGTGGTGCTGATATTTGGCCTGCTCTCCAGCACTTTTCTGGTTATAACGGTATTCCCTTACTATTACCTTGGTGCTGAGTACCTACGAGCACATATCAGACCCCAAGATTTTTTCCTGTGGCTCATTACAACTGGACTAGCGGCAATTGTGGTAACCAAGATTTCTAACATTGGCGTCGGTTTGCTGGTGTTTCCCTTCAGTCTTCTTTTGGTCATAGTCCAGAACTTGTATCGCACGGCACTACGCAAACGTCTTTAGGCTACCAGCATAATTATCGTCTAGCTGACAATGCGTTATTCCGGCGTATAATGGTAACTACTAACTCGGAGGGAATATGGAACCAGAGAAATCTGACACACCACAAAAGCCAGCAAAAGGTTACGGCAAGCGCCCAATGTGGCAATGGGTTGTTATTTACGTTATTGTTGCCGCCATAGTCTATGGAATTATCTACTACGCCTTTGTACGCAAAACCGGTGGTAGCGGTTTAAACTACTAGAACGTTTTTAAGCAACTATTGAACAATAATCATACCGGTATCACCGGAATTGAGGTGATTGTGATACCCAAAGCTGCCGGTTTTAGTAACCGTAAATGTCTGACTTTTGCCCGGACTGACTGTTCCGACGTTTAACTCAACATCATCGGTATGCGCCGGATGCGGGTTTGAATCAAACTGCAATAAACTTGAAGAATTATTAGTAATGGTAACTGTCGTTCCGGACTTTACTGTGAGGGTGCTGGGGCTAAAGCCACTGTCACTGTAGGTAATAGTAGCGGCACTATTTTGGTTTGAGCCCGAGGAACCTGAGCTTTGCGAGTTTGTTGGGCTAGTAGTCTGAGTGTTGCTCGAACTGGTGGAATTGGTTTTAGTCCCAGATTTGTGGACCAGGACGTAGGCCCCTCCAGCGACAATAGCAACAGCTACGACAATAGCAACGATGGTTTTACTCACGTTATACTCCTCTTAACGATATTAGTTTACCATCATTCAAAGCTAGGTTGGCAATACTAACAATTTAGGAATTTGTGCTTAGTCATTGTTGGATTGTTACAAACGTTCGGAGTATTTCTGACGGCGACCACGGCCGATATAACCAAGAGCCATTGTTGAGGTTATCAAGCTAAGTGCCACAATGGACGGCATTACTACGCTTGTACCAGTGTTGGAAAGACCCAGGACTTGTGGGGTACTAGTTGACTCCCCAAGTACCTGAGGTTTAACTTGAATATTAACCCAGGCGTCGTTACTGTTGTTGTCAGAATCGGCATCAATGTAGGCACAGCCACCATCACATGAACCAGGATCGTATTTATTGAATGCAGCTGTGTTTTCGATCAAACCAGTCGAGGTAGCTTTGGTGATTAGTGTCAATGTTGCAGGCAGGGTTGTTACAAAACCGTCGTCTCCATCACTTTTAAGTAGTGGCAAAACCCAATTGTTTGCAAAAAATGACCCATTATCGCCAATGTAGGTACCATCCGTTGCCACATAACTTTGAAAAGCAACGCCTGAAGGTAGGGCGTCCTTGACATACACTACCCCATGCGGAGTAAGTCCATCGGTACTATTGTTAGTGACGATAACTTTCCAGGTGATTGTGTCACCAACTTGAGCATTCGCCGCATCCGGGCTAGTGTCGGCCTCCACAAAAGGTCCGCCGTTTACGCTAACCTGTTTGTCGACTGCTAGGTCACAAACATGGGGTACGTCACCTATGACGTCAAGTTGGATATTCTGTGGACATTGAACCACTATCTGATCACCGACTGCCTGAACAGGTGTAACAAGACCAACTATTGGCAAAATTGTTGCAGTCGCAAAAATGGCAGCTGCTAATAATCTGCGTATTTTCATAACATATACTCCTTACCCAACTATTGCTTTTACGGTAGTACTAAACTGTTGAAAATGCAAGTGCTTTTACATTTGCTATGATGAGAAGGTGAGTAAAGACCAACAAGTCAACTACGGGGCCTGGAGCCTAACAATGCTGGTCATTATTATAGCCATCACCGTCTGGGGCCAAGGACTTCGCTGGCAGTTTGATCATTTGAGTATTTATCAGTTTTTTCCGGTGCTGGGCTTGATTGCCTTTAGTACCATGTGGTCGCACTACATTGCCAGTGTAGTTCGGCAGCTACTTGGTATTGAACGGCGAGTATTGCACACCTATTTTGAAGCTACAAGCTTGATTGTTTTAGCCGCTATTTTACTTCACCCAGGACTACTATGGTATCAACTATGGCGTGATGGTTTTGGCTTGCCACCTGGCAGTTACTTGAACCACTACGTGGCGCCGAGCCTAAAATGGGCAGCTATTCTTGGTACCATCAGTCTGTTTGTCTTTCTGGCTTATGAGCTACGCCGAAAATACTATGACAAACACTGGTGGCGATACGTTGCCTACGCTTCGGATGCGGCCATGATAGCTATATTTATTCACGCCTTAAACCTTGGCACTAACGTGCAAACTGGTTGGTTTCGAGTTGTCTGGTGGGGCTACGGAGTGAGCTTAATTGGTGCCCTTACCTATATCTATTACAAGCGATTGAGCAAGCATACATAAAGTCGACTAAGACGGTATACTAAAAAGTATGTTTATGCTAGAAAATGTGCCGCTGAGCGGCTACTCTACTATGCGGCTAGGCGGTAATGCTCGCTATCTAACTGAAATCACCAACCGCAATGAAATTGCCTCGGTTGTTAGTTGGGCCTCTCAGCAAAAGCTGCCAGTTATTATGATTGGCGATGGCAGCAATATAGTCTGGGGTGACAAAGGGTACAACGGTGTTGTGCTGGTCAACCGTATAAAAGGATTCGAGGTCTTTAAAGAGGATGCCGACAATGCCTATATAACTATCGGGGCCGGTGAGGAGTGGGATAGCGTGGTGGGCAGAATTGTTGATTTGGGCTACAGCGGTGTGGCCGAATTATCTCTAATCCCTGGAACTGCTGGTGCTACTCCTGTCCAGAACGTTGGAGCCTACGGACGTGAGATAGCCGAAACTCTGACTACAGTTGAAGCCTTCGACACGCAAGCAAACCAATTAGTCACGATAAGAGGAGCTGATTGTGGTTTTACCTATCGCAGCAGCCGGTTTAAAACGACCGATAGAGGCCGATTTCTTATCACAACGGTAACGCTGCATGTTATGCGCGAACAACCTCAGCCACCTTTTTATGCTAGCTTGCAAAGCTATCTTGACCAACAGCATATCACCACTTTTTCAATTAAGACCATTCGTGATGCTGTCATCGCCATTCGCTCGGCCAAATTACCGGACCCAGCAGTGGTAGCCAACAATGGTTCATTTTTTGAGAACCCGATTGTTACCGAATCCCAAAGCCAATCACTACTGCAGGATTTCC
>CAYMBM010000060.1:329-4636 GCA_964388705.1 uncultured Candidatus Saccharibacteria bacterium | reverse complement strand
CGGGCTACTTAGGCGCGTTATCACGGCCTACGGCGATGATTCGGTGCAACAGTTGGCCGGCATTCATATTGTGGTAGAAGGTGCTAGCAATCTGTTAACCAAACAGCTGGAGTGGGGTCGCCTAGCGTCATACTTAGAGCAATCAACCCGTTATATCTACTTTGATCAAAAGGATATCTCCGGTCAGTACAAATACTATACGCCAGACCACTTTAGGCCAGCCACCAAGGCATATTACAAACAAACCATGGATACTATCTTTGACTTGTATTCGCAGATGGTCCACGAATTAACAGATTATCTGGGTAAAAGCTCGAGTGTAGCCAAAGACGAACAAGATGGTGCCTGGCGAGCAGCTATAAGGGCTCAAGCGTGCGATGCCGTTCGACCGGTCTTACCAGTGTCCACCAAATCAACCGTTGGTATTTTTGCTAGCGCTCAAGCCCTGGAAAATCTTATTATGCGACTTCGGGCTAGTGACAGCCAAGAGGCCAGAGCCACCGGCGACCAAATTCTGAGCGAAGCTCGCCAGATTATTCCGACTTTTTTAGAACGAGCTGACAAGCCCGAACGTGGTGGAGCTATGACAGCTTATTTTGCCAATACTCGGCAGCAAGTTGGCAAGTTGGCCCAAAAGTACCTGACGGAGGCCTACGGTAGTTTTCCCTCGTCCGTACAGCTTATCCGGACTTGGCCGGTAAATGAACTCGACTTGGTGCCACACATGCTGTACGAGCATAGCTCAATGTCGCTCAAAGAAATTCAAAGTGAGGTAGACACTTGGTCAATCGATAAGAAAATTGAAGTGTTCCAGACCTATATGGGCGAGCGACTCAATCGTCGACATCGACCAGGCCGAGCCCTTGAACAGGCCCACTACACATGGGACTTGGTCTGTGATTACGGTATTTTCCGTGACCTTCAACGACACCGTATGGTTGACGACTTAGAGTGGCAAGCCCTGAGCCCTCGTTATGGCTTCGAAATGCCTCAATTAATTGAAGATGCCGGTTTAGCGGATCAATTCGAACAGTGTTTTGATTTGTCAGCCCAACTCTACAGCCAACTCCAAGCTGAAGGTCTGGGTTACGAAGCCCAATATGCCACCTTGCTCGGCCACAAAATGCGCTGGACGGTCACTTACAATTCTCGCGAGGCCTTTCACCTGCATGAACTGAGGACTGCTCCTCAGGGCCACCCGGGATACCGAAAATTAGTCCAGCAGATGCACGAACAGTTAGCAACTAAACATCCGATGTTGGCTGAGGCGATGATATTTGTTAATCAAGACGAGGACCCCGAATTAACCAGACTGGCCGCCGAGCGGGCCACTCAATACAAATTAGAAAAACTTGATTCCTCTGATACAAAAGTGAAAGAGGAGGAACAGAAAATAAAGAGCGATAGTGTGGGGTAGGGTACGAGGGGCGGGGAAGCCGTGTTGCTTCCTTTCAGCGAGGTCGATGATTGACCTACAAGCCTAAGCCCCATGTCGTCCTTTCGACTGTGGTTTCGTGACCAGAGCGCTCAGCGTCTGTCTACGGCCAGGATGTCCGCAAGATGTTATCGCTGACTGAGTGCTTGGATGTGCATCTTATGGCTGCGCCACAAGGAAACATTCCAATTGGGCGAGTCGCTGGCGACGACGCTCTTGGACCGCTGCCAGACGTGTGCGGACATCGTCACACAGTTCTCCATTGACGCCAAGACGTCCAGAACTTATGCTGATCTTGTCACGCAGACACTTCACTTCGACTTCCCACGCATTGCGCTTGTCATTGCACATATTTCTGTTCCTCCAAGGTTCGTGATAAGAGACAAGAGCCCTTATCAATCAATACAATCCCTTTCGGGGAAGGTGGGAGAGATTCTCCCAGCCAAATAACTGCTGGTTACTCAGCCAGATTAATCTCAACAAAAAAGCCGGGCTCCTCGCGCGTTGGAGTCCGGCTTGTGTTTATTATTATCTGCTTATTTCTTTGAGCGAAACTCCAACTACTTAGGACACTACGATCACGAGACCGTGCATGCGGCCCGTAAACCAGTTTGTCTTGTAGTTGGAATTACTCACGAGGATATAATGTACGCCTACACCTTTGTCTTGTCAACGGTTAGTTGACGAATCTAGTTTTGTAAGTTACAATAACAGAGATTTACCAGAGACAGCGACGGGGAAACCTTGATAATGTCGCCGAGGCAGTCAAATTGCTTTGTTTGATCATTATCTTTGGTAAAACACCAAAGATTTTTTAATTGTTCGGTTGATAAGGAGACCCTAGTGGCACTAACCAAAGATAAGAAAAACTCGGTTGTCGAGGAAGTTGATCAATTATTGAAAGACTCCAAAATGACAGTGGTGGCCGCCTACCAAGGAACTCCTGTAAAAGCCATGCAGGCTTTAAGACGTCAAGGCAAAGATAATGGCACAACTCTTAAGGTCATCAAAAACCGTTTGGTCATCAAAGCCCTGCAGTCGACTGACAGTCATAAAGCGGCTGATACCAGCGTGTTGAATGGCATGTTGTTGTACGCTTTCAATGCCGAGGACGAGGTTGCACCGGCTCAAGTCATTGCCACCTTTGCCAAAACTCAACCAACACTGGAATTTGTCGGGGCCTATAGTGCTGACGGTAGCTTTATCGGTGCTGATGAGGTCAAAGCCCTAGCAGCCTTGCCAGGCAAGAATCAACTGATAGCTGGTATTATCAACACCTTAAACATGCCAGTTCATGGTGTCATGAGCAGCCTCAATGGTTTACCAAGTTTATTAAGCTCCCTAGAGGCCAAAGCAAGTAAGTAAAGAAAGGAAATAATATGGCAGATCTAAAGAAATTTGCAGAACAATTAGTTAACCTAAGCGTACTAGAGGTTAACGAACTCGGAAAAATCTTGAAAGAAGAGCACGGCATCGAGCCAGCGGCTGCAGCCGTAGCCGTTGCAGCAGCTCCCGCCGGTGGTGAAGCAGCTCCTGCTGAGGAAGCCAAAAGTGAATACGATGTTGTTTTGAAAGATGCCGGTGCTCAAAAAGTTGCCGTGATCAAAGCTGTCAAGGACATCACCAACTTGGGCTTGGGTGAGGCCAAAGCTTTGGTTGATGGTGCACCCAAGACCATTCTAGAAAAAGCCAAAAAAGACGACGCTGAAGCCGCCAAGAAGACCCTTGAAGAAGCTGGCGCCACCGTCGACCTAGCGTAACTGTAGTCGGCACTTCTCATTTAGTGCTTCTATTAGGTTAAGTTAGTAATACTATTTTTCCACAGGTTGTGTACAGTGTTTTTGACTTGACGAAGCTTCCGTGATAGGGTAGGGCCATAAGTGTAGGTAAACAAACACTTGAGGTGAGAGACAGGAATAAACATGGCAGATGTCCCAGACAAGCAGATCAAACGTCTGAAAGCGCTGATTGCTGAGGCCGAAACGAGTTTGGCCGCAGCCAAAGAGCTGCTAATGAGTGTGGTGGGTGGAGATGACACCGTACCGACAGCAGCGCTCAAAGATGAACCGCTCGGTAAAGTTATCGAGGGTGTTTTTGACGGCCAAAGTATGGTTGGCTCCGATGGTAAGATTTATCCAGTTCCAGCTAACTACGCCAGTAAGTCCAAATTGGTTCAAGGTGACATTTTAAAGCTAACCATAGCTGACGACGGCGCGTTTATGTACAAGCAAATTGGACCGATTCCCCGCAAACAAGTGGTGGGCATGCTCAAGCAAGAAAATGGGCACTACCTGGTTGAGGTTGGGGGCAAAGACTATCGTGTATTGCTCGCTAGTGTGACCTATTTTAAGGCCAAGCCTGGTGACCAAGTCAGCGTCAATATTCCCGAGGACGATGCCCATGCTGAGTGGGCCGCGCTCGAAGCTGCTCTGTAAGACTATCGACATAGTTCTCGTTTTGTGATATAATTTGCATTCTATGGGTGTCCTAAGACCAATCGTTGAGTTTGCCCACCGTGACAAACCCCAAGAAAGAGAACCTTCGAAGCGCATTTTAACTCCTGCAACAGGAGTTTCAGCTACTCGGCCGGCGCTAGGAGCAAAGGCCGGCGAGAAGCTTATTAAAGGTGAAAAAGGCGCTCTGCCATATGTTGCTGCTATGGCAATAACGGATGGTTTAGACGGCTGGACAGCTACACTATTTGACAAGTTATTTCCAGATTCAGGACTTGGGCGGTCAGAATTTGGTGCCAAGGCAGATCAGTACGCTGATTCGGTCGCAGTATTAGAAGTTACCGTCGCCACTTTACTCGCACCAAGAGTCAGTTGGCTAGGTAAAGCAGCAGTTGCAACTGTGCTTGCTCAAGAAGGAC
>CAYMBM010000060.1:0-319 GCA_964388705.1 uncultured Candidatus Saccharibacteria bacterium | reverse complement strand
TTGGGGCGTACTGTCTGGAAAGGACTTCTACGGCCAAACGGGAGTATTATTGGACATACCAACTGAGCCGGAGGGGCAGGAATCTATGGCTGAGAAGTTAGTGGCTGCTTGTGCAGCAGTCGCGACGGGCGAGACGGATAATAGACTGTACCGGGCCAGTTTTGGCGCCTTAGCAATGGGCTTTGCTAGCGCAGGTTCACTCCGCGGCGAGCGCGTTAGACGTCACTATAACGAAGTTTTTGTTGATCTTATGACTCAGATGACCGACCAACAGGCAGCCTAATCTACAACGATTAAGTCACCCCAACTCGAGTATAAT
>CAYMBM010000059.1:0-4838 GCA_964388705.1 uncultured Candidatus Saccharibacteria bacterium | reverse complement strand
GGTGGCGCGGCTGGTAGCGCAGCTAATTCTGGTAACGGTGGTAGCTCACTCTACGGTGGTGGTGCTGGTGGTGCCGGAGCCAGCACAAACAGTGGTAACTCAACCGGTAACCCTGGTGTGGGCGGTTGGGGCCAAACTAACACCAGTGGCGGTGGTGGCGCGGCTGGTACTTCGGGATCAGCTTGCGCTAGTGGTGGTGACGCAACCGCTGGAACGAACGGAAACTCAACTAAACCAGGCACTGGTGGTGGTGGTGGTGGTGCCAACGGTGGTGGTGGTGCAGCTGGTTGTGCCGGCGGCAACGGCGGCGCTGTTGGTGGTGGTGGTGGTGGTGGTGGCTCGGGATCGGCCACCGGTGGCAACGGTGGTACCGGCGGTGCGGGCAAGATCTGGGTGATTAGCTGGTAGGGCTTAAACCACGTTATAATAACTACAAATGAAACTAAAAGCTAGTCTAAATTTTAATCGAAAATTTATTACTGCCTTCGCAATTGTAATTATAGGCGTCGGGGGTTTCGTATCATATATGACATTAGCTCATAAGAATCCCCTGCCCGCTACTATTAAAAACCAGATCAGTTTCAAAGTAGTGTACCCCTCTCACAGTCCAGCCAAAATTGACACTTCAAGCTATAACTATCAATCAGGTCAAAATGCCCTGACCTTTAACACTACTTTTGCTAATACTAAAGTAGTGTTTACCGAACAGCCAGCTCCCAGTACGCTTGGCTCTGGTAGCGATGTTTATTATCAAGCCATCGGTCTTCACCCCTACGCCCAATTTAAAACTAGCCTTGGCACTGTGGCCCTCGCTAAATTTTGGGAATCTGAAACTCTAAAACCTCAAGGTCAATCGGCTATTTTAGCCACTAAAGGCACATTGGTCATTGCTCATAGCGACCAAGATCTGACAAACCAACAGTGGAAAAGCTTGTTCGATAGTCTAACAAGTACTCGATGAAACGTATTTTACTAGCAGCTGCATCGGTGGTAACCATCGGGCTTTGTCTGCTATTGATGACACCTTCTTGGCCACAAGCCTACGCCACCACCAATGCCCAGATATATTTTGATAGTTTTACCGCTATTTACCACCTCAGCCGCGATAGTCGCGGCCTAAGTCTTCTAACTACAGAGGAAACCATTGTGGCTGATTTTTCAAACAGTGGTAGCTTTTATGGAATTACTCGACAGCTACCAAGAAGTTACCAAAACCATAGTGTTGATATTAAAGTATTAAACGTTTCAGACGCGGCCGGCAAACCTATCCCATATAGAACCACCACGGATCAAAATGGTAATTTGATTGTAACCACTGGCGATCCAACAATTATTCTGTACGGCAGCCAAACAATCAAAATTAACTACCAAACCAGCGGAGTTATCAACTTAAAACAAACCAGTAATGAACTTTTGCTAGATGTCAACGGTCGAGGCTGGAACAATACTTTTAATCGGCTAAACGCCACTATCTACATTCCAACTATTTTCCAAGCCAGCTTACAAGCTGACCCAACCTGTTATGTTGCCTTAAATGATACAAAGAACAATAATTGCCAAATAAAAACCAACAAGACAAACGATAATACCGTCATAACTATAAAGACTGGCTCCGTGGTTGCACACCAAGCACTGGTGGCAAAATTGAACTTTGCTCCTTCAACTTTCACCAACAATCACAAACGTAACGTAACGTGGTCAGTTGCTCTCGTGATATTAACGGCAGCAGCCGTAATTGCTTACCGATTGAACCGGCGGTCATCTAACAAAGACCACGACCATCCATGATAAATCACCATATTGTGCGACATACTAAAAGTGAGCATAGCAGCTACTTGGTGACTTGGATATTGTTTATCAAAACACCCGATCTACCATGATATACGCATGTCACCTTTACTGGCCAGCTACCCGCCGGTACTGAACTACCCACTGTCCAAGTCCAACTTACCCTACCATAAGCATCAGCAACTTTTGAACTCAGTCCAGAATCGGTACTGGGTTTTTCATTGTAGGTCACCAAAATCGCACAAGCTGAGGTGGCATTAGTTGTAATATCAATCGAAGCGTTTGAAC
The DNA here is from genome assembly GCA_964388705.1 of uncultured Candidatus Saccharibacteria bacterium. GTDB lineage: Bacteria > Patescibacteriota > Saccharimonadia > Saccharimonadales > OMJO01 > OMJO01. The sequence continues at coordinate 2,762 of CAYMBM010000059.1, read as the reverse complement.
CAACTTTGACCGGCGATGATATAGCCTGAAGAGCTACTCCTTCTGGTGCATTTGGGCCAGGTGCCACTGGCTTTGGAATCACAGGTTCAGCTGGTGTCGTCTCGGCTTTGACTGCTGGTGAAGTCGGTTTTACATACTTACCGCTGTAGTAAACGTAGGCTATGCCGCCGCCGGCAAACAACACGGCAAGGACCACAATGCTTACTATTGTTCTGACAACTACTTTAGGTACATGAAGTCTTAGTTTTTTCATAAATTTTGCCAATAACTTCTTTCGATAATAATTTTTCTGAACTATTTATTTATTCAAAGCTATCCGAGTCTAGTTTTTTCGTTGCTTGTTTGCTCGGTTCAAAACGGCGCGGTTGTAGCGTCTAATTAGGAACCGGAGGACAAAGAATCCGACGACTAAAAGTCCAATGACTACGGCAATGAGACGATACGGTATGATCCAAAAACTGAAGGCCGAAGTGAGCGTTTTCTTATTTGAACCCGAACCATAGGTGACACTCAGACTAGCACGATAACGACCAAATAACTTTTTGTTACCAATGACCGTACTATCAAGTGATGACTCAAATTTTCTTATGCTGCCAGGTAAAACACTCTTGGGTGGAAGATTAACATTAACGGATGCAAACTTTTTACCAAACATGTCGGTAATGGCTACTTGACCCGTTGGTTGTTCATGAACATTGCCACTGTTTTGAAACCGTTCGACAAAAGTAAGTGGGCCGCTTTCAAATAACTTTCCAGTTTCATTATTGTGATTAACAGAAAATTCCTTCACGGTTACATTTTCCTTAATGTCACCACTTACGGTTAGCAGAATTAATGCTCCCAAGCTGGCTGATAACGATACACCTGTTCCCTGTAATTCGGGTGGTGTTGCCGTAAAACGAATGACTCCGTAGTGTCCGCCAGGAGAGGCATTTTTAGGTACATTAACTGTGATGGTCATTGATTTTATCTCTCTCGGTACCAACAACAAATTTTCTGGCGGACTAACCCAATCCTTTAGAGAATATTGGCTGACAACATCGCTATCGTTTCCGACTAATAATTTAGGTGTGCCATCTTCGCCAGAGGCAACAAAATCATTAGCCTGGCCAGTGACAATCAGGTTACCTTTTGATACATTTCGTAAGAATATCTGGGTTTTAACACTTTGACCGGGAGCTATACTTTGCCCAGCCGTAGAAGGCAAATAAATAACGGGTGGAGCAATCTCAAGGGCTTGACCATTGGTGCTCGGATTGGTTGTGGGGGTAGCAGTAGCGGCAAGAGCCGGAACAACACCAACACCCGATAGCAAGAAGAGTACACAAGCTAGTAATAAGGAAATGGTTCTACGCATAGGTTAAAAAGTGGACGTACATATATAGGTTAAGGTTGTTGTATAAGTACCCACCGCTTGCGCACCATTGGCGTTGACAATATATGAAACTGTGTAGATTTGAATATCAGTTGGCCCTGCCCCACCGTTGGCGCTATTGGCTATGCTATCACCGCTTACAAATTTGAAATTGTCGACAGTACCGTAACCGGTGGCAGCCTGGCCTTTAAAATTTGTACCATTGGCAGCTGGAGCAACATCGGTCCCAACAGACGGTGTTGATGTGGAGCCGGTGTTGGCTCTGAGATTAAGGCCGAATTGACTGGTACCCCGTACTCCTGTCGTTGAAGAGCTCATTGCCGTTACGGTGTTTGATCCAGAAGTTAAGGTTACCCCATTAACTGTAATGCTATAGCCGAAGTCGGCATTGGTTGAAGCCGCTACTTGGGAAGTTGCCGTAGCGGTGTCGGCAGGAGAGAATGCTTGATTGAAAGTGACAGCGCCACTAGTGGCAGTTGAGCAGTCTGGCACGCCACTGGTGGTACTGATAGTGCCTCCAGTACAGAAGATCAATGACTCGGGCATAGTGCCCGTTAAACTAATCTGAGTAGCCGTGCTAGCCGCAACTGTACCAGTGTCAACCGGGCTACCAGTAGCATTGGTAGCAGCAAAGGTTGAAATTCGTACATAGAATGAACAGTTATTGCTCTGTGGGGTAGTACCACCAAAACAGTTGGTATTGTCCGGGTTGGTAACAACAGAAAGTTGATAGGTAACGGCGGTAGTAGCAGAAATACTGGCGGCACTACGAGTAATGTATGGTGCACCATTAGTAGTGTTCACCATAGTAAAGCCTGTAGCGCCGGTTTGAGCAGTTAGTGTGGCGGAGGTAGTGCTTAAACCATTCGGCGTATTACAGGTTCCAGCGGCAGTCGTACAGTAAAGAAATTGGATTGAACCAACGTTGTTGGTGGTAGCGACGGTGAAACCAAACAAGTGTTTCACTACCCCGCTAGGCTTAGATCCCCCATCGGTAGCTCCGGCTTGCAAGGTTAAACTTCTACTCGTTAGTGTGGCAGCATAGGCGTTTTTTACAGGTGCAGCCAACAGTAGGACAAACACAAGACAAAATACACCAACTAACAGCCGGACTATACCCTTGCCACTCAATCTCATGAATGAATACTACCATGAGCATTAATACGCAGTCAAAAAAAATTAACAATAATTTAATAGGTTGGCGTACAGATATAGGTCAAGGTCGTGGTGTAGGTTCCGGCTGACTGGCTGCCTGGTACGTTAACTATGTAGCTGACAGTGAAGATTTGGGCGTCCGAACCACTTAATCCGCCGCTGCCGCTATCAGCAATACTATCCCCGGTTACAAACTTAAAATTATCGACTGTGTCATAACCTGAGAGCGGCT
>CAYMBM010000058.1:0-4977 GCA_964388705.1 uncultured Candidatus Saccharibacteria bacterium | reverse complement strand
TCCTCCACTTCTTTATATTTGCATAAATTGATTGTGAGCTGGACAATAGGATCATGAATAAGAAAGTAAATTTGCTTGGAAAGACACAAGTAATTGCCACAATTCCGGTCACTAACCTTAATAGGGCACAAAACTTTTATGAAGATATGCTTGGCCTGCAGCATGGCGGCCCATTTCCTAATGGGATAATATTAAATGCCGGTAAAGGAACTGGTGTAGCACTATTCCATCGTGGTCCAGTCACAAATGAACATACAGTGGCTTGGTTTTTAGTTGATGATTTTAGTCAAAGCGTCCAGGAGCTACGTGAAAAAGGGATAAAGTTTGATGAATACGATATGGGTGGCATGAAACACCTGGGTGAGGGCGTTTATGCTTTTGGTGGTTTTAGGGCTGCTTGGTTCAAGGACACTGAAGGTAATATTTTAGCCATAGGCTCTAAAATCTAAATTTAGACTTAAAAGATTGTTGGGTGGTTCTAACGAAGTTTAGTTACAAAAGTTTGCTTTGAAGTCTGGATTTGAACCAATAGATGCTGAACCCGGCGATAACCATAATAATTGAAGCTGAAATAACCCCAACCCTTAGCCATGACCTACCATTCGCCACACGGATAGTGCTGGTTTTGGTATCTACCTTGCCACTTTTAAAATACGTTTTAACGGTAACTTGATGGGTACCATTTTGTTGATGTTTGGTGTCAAGCTGGTAGGTAAAGGGCGACCCAGTGGCAGTGTAAACAAGTTTGTTGTCTATGTAATATTCGACTTTGGTTACGGGGTCGTTTGCTGAGCCTTGTGCGGGCGCCAAAGACACCATGCCAGTTACTGATTGAGTAGTGTTGCTCTGATTACCAGTAGCACTTGAAGCTGACGTGGCGTTAGGCGTTGGTTGATTCGAAGACGAAGTAGGCGTGGGTGAGGGACTTGGTGAAGGCGACGGGCTGGGAGTAGGGGCTGGACTACCAGCGATTCCACCAAGCCAGGGGCCAGGGTCGTTGGCGTCGCTCGATACATACAAATTATCTAGGAAGTATTCCCAACCGGCATAGCCGGGATCGTAGATTTCACCACCTTGGCCAAATTTTATTCGACCAGGATAACCAAAGGAACCTACGGTAGTTAAAGTACCCGTCATGCTGCCGCTGGCACCCGATAAGACTGAACCATTCATATCTGTGGCAATGAGTGTAATCGGCACATTTGTACCGTAAGGCACGTGGACCCTTAGGCTTACCCATGTATCTAAGGGGACATTAAACCCGGGGCTTTGGTTGCCAATTACTAGTAAGCGCATGCCGGAGTTGAGTCTTATTATATTTTCAGACTGGTTACCCATAAGGGTTGATGATGACCAACGAAAAGCCAGAAGGCTTACCGGACTAGCAGTACCACCCGGCGGAGCTTTGGGAAATCTGACTAACATGTGAATCCACCCGTCGAGTGCTGGCGGCACGATGTTAATCAGCAGACCCTGATGTTGCGTCTGCCCCGATGCCACTTGGAGATGGGCAACCTTACCACGTGGGCTGCCCTGATCTACAATATCCACATGGGTTTCACACCATATATCTGAATCTAAAAGTGTGTGGGCCGACTCGTTGCCACACTGGTACGAACCAACGTTTAGAGGATGGTAAGTGTCAAAATCTGCCTGGAAAACATACTGACTACTGCCGAGTGAAATGTGGACCAGGTAGGCGCCTAGACCAGCGACCAGCAAAACTACAAGTAGTGCCTGAAATTTCTTTAGGCGACGCCAGAAAGTTATTTTTTTGACTTTATTTTGCCTGGTGATTCGATTTGCCATAGTATTACTAGTCGGCTCCATTGTATCACTTACTACTGGTGCGTGGTTTTTGCTCATGCTTGCATGTAACCCTGAAACGCCTTGTTATAATAAAAGCAATGTATCGATACGTTTGGAAGATAAAGCTTAACGATCCTGCAAATGAAGAAGCATTTATTAATCATTGGCGAGAAGGTAGCAAAATACTCCAAGAATACGCAGGGGCTTTAGGTACTCATGTCCACAGAGTACGTGATGAACCTGGATCTTTCTTTGCGGTGGCTGAGTGGGAATCCCAAGCGGCCAGAGATGCTATGGACAAAGACGCAAATCATGGTGATTCAGAAAGGGCCAAACGATGGCAAAGCCTGCCACTAAACGAAAGTTTTGGCCAAATCACCAGTTTTGCCGGTGAAGAAATTGGTGTTGTTTTGCCTCTAGACAGATAGCAAACTCGCGGCGCTTAGTTTAGCAATTTTGCTCATGCTTTGGATTTGGTGATTCTATTGATAGGCTGAGTTTGTAAGAGTCTAGCTGGATGAATAGGCGATTTCGTCGCACGACACTACTCATAGCGTTCTCGGTGGCCGTGGTTTTGGGTGTGGCCAGTGCGGTGGCCAATGTATCCTTCAGTATCATTTACGCGCTCCTGGCTTTTTATCTACTTGTTATATTTTTACGAAGAAGAAACGCCATTGTACTGTTGGCAGCAGTTTTATTAGGACTGGTTGTGGGTAATTGGCGGGGTGCAAGCTTTGCTCGCCTGTTGATTCCACTAAATCAGTCATATAATCAACAGGTTATTTTGACGGCAACGGCTGCCAGTGACGGTTCATATACCTCCAAGAGTCAACTGATGTTTGACGCTAACAATTTGTCTTTGAATGACCCCGTCAAGGCACGTGTGCCTGGAAAGATCAAGATTGAGGGTTTTGGAATCAATTCGGTGTATCGGGGAGATCAAGTTTTGGTAGAGGGGAAATTGAAGGACACTATAGGTTCGCGGCAAGGACGCATTAGCTTTGCAGATATTCAAGTAGTTGGCAGAAGTTCAAGTTTTATTGAAAATACTAGACATAATTTTACGGCCGGTGTACAGACGGCTTTGCCAGAACCACAAGCCTCTTTTGGGCTCGGACTACTGATTGGCGAGAAAAGCACCTTGCCAAAGACAGCTAGTGATACCTTGGCAGCTGTCGGGCTAACCCACATCATTGCTGTGTCTGGATATAACTTAACGATTATTGTGGCAGCTGCCCGCCGACTACTAGCCAAACGTTCCAAATATCAAACAGCAATAGTGGCTTTGCTGCTTATCACGGGTTTTGTATTGCTCACAGGCTTTAGTGCGTCGATTGTTCGCGCGACGGTAGTTAGTGTTCTCGGTCTGACGTCCTGGTACTACGGACGGACGTTTCGGCCTCTGCTGCTGATTACTTTTACGGCTGCAGTCACAGCTATGTGGAACCCGCTGTATGTGTGGAATGACGCTGGCTGGTATCTGTCATTCTTGGCATTTTACGGTGTGTTGGTTTTAGCACCCTTAATTCACCAACGATTACCGGGTTGGTCACGTCGTGGGGTATTTGGCATGCTGATATTAGAAAGTTTATGCGCACAGATCATGACAGCACCGTATATTCTCTTTACTTTTAAACAACTGTCACTGCTGGCTCTGCCGGCAAACTTACTCGTTGTACCGTTGGTGCCGATTGCTATGCTATTATCGCTGATTGCCGGGCTGGCGGGCATGTTTGCAAGTGTTATTGCCGGCTGGTTTGCTTGGCCGGCCCGGATACTTTTGACCTACATGCTCGACGTAGCAGCCTTGTTTGCACGGGTGCCACATGCGGTGCTCCAACGCACGCTGTCGGTCGTTGGGTTGATAATTGTCTATGGTGCAATTGTTCTCATTGGGGCAACGCTTGGGCACAACGTCGCTCGTCGTGCTACAATAACAGATACAAATAGCAATAATTTGTAGGAGTCGATGTGTCTGGACACAGTAAGTGGAGCACAATTAAACGCCAGAAAGGTGCTAAAGATGCCGCCCGTAGCGCGGTATTTACCAAGTTGGGTAATGTAATTGCCGTGGCGGCTCGGGCTGGAGCTGATCCGGATATGAATTTCTCGCTGAGATTAGCGATTGATAGGGCCAAAGCTGCCAATATGCCAACGGCTAATATTCAGCGCTCTATTGATCGTGGCAGTGGCAAACTGGGGGGCGAGCAAATCCAAGAAGTCATGTACGAGGGCTATGGTCCAGGCGGAGTGGCGATTTTGGTGGAATGTGCAACTGATAATATCAATCGTACACTGCCGGCAGTCCGAACAGCATTTGCCAAGCATGGTGGCAACCTGGCCGAAAAGGGTGCAGTGGCCTTTCAATTTGAGAGAAAGGGTTTGATTAGGGTTATGGGAGCTGGTGACGAGGTGCTGATGCAAGCTTTGGAGGCTGGAGCCGAAGATGTTCAGGAGGAAGGCGAGGAATCGCTGATATATACTGATCCAAAGGGGCTGGGCGAAGTTCGAGAAGCTTTGCGAACAGCTGGTACTGATGTGTTGGAGGCTGAATTAACCTACGTGCCAAATAACACGGTTGAAATTAACAATAAAGAAGCAGCTGGAAAAATCATGCGCCTGATGGACGCATTAGAAGATATTGATGACGTCAGCGCTACACATGTTAATTTTGACATCCCAGAAGAATTGCTTTCGGTATGATCTATCAGAAGGAGTTAGAGTTTGCTCAGAAACTTGCTATGGAGGCTGGGGTAATCATGCTCCAACATTTTCATGTTGACTCTAAAGCCACTACCCTAAAAGATGACAACACTGAACTAACGATTGCCGACACTTCAATAAATGATTTAGTGATAAATCACGTGAGACTTACCTTTACTGAAGACGGTGTTCTTGGTGAGGAGTCTAGCTATAAACCTACGAGAAAACGCCTATGGGTCTGCGATCCCATTGACGGAACATACCCTTATGCCCACGGCATCCCAGTATCTTCTTTCAATTTGGCATTAGTTGTTGATGGTCAGCCAGTCGTCAGTGTTATATATGATCCATTTGTTAATCGATTGTTCTGTGCAGTGAAAGGCCGCGGAGCCGATTTAAATGGTGTGCCATTCAAAACCTCAGATAAGGTATTGGGGCGCCCGGGGTTAAGCGTAGAAGTATGGG
>CAYMBM010000057.1:0-4979 GCA_964388705.1 uncultured Candidatus Saccharibacteria bacterium | reverse complement strand
ATTCAGCCAACGGATTTTAAGTCCGTCGCGTATACCAATTCCGCCACTCGCCCGTTTAGGGGTCTCCGCAAAGAGATGATTCTTTGTGGGGTATTCTGGAGGCACCGACGAGATTCTCACTCGCGTACAAGGTTTTGCAGACCTTTGCCTAAATCCTCGGCCACGGTGCCATATCAGATATTGTACCAGCTAAGGAGTTAACCTCTAAGAACTAACGTACGGTAACAATAACAACTATTGGGTCAATTTAGTAAAACTTCTGCCAATCTACATAGAGTCTGGATAAAACTCTCTGTAATGATCGATTATGTATTGGGGATCACTCCCATCTTGCCTATTTCGGTTTGCAATCGCCAACGCTACCCCATTTCCCAGTGGAGAGCCAGAATGAAGTGTTGCGAAACCGCCTATGGTTACGACATCGCCAGGTTCCACTATGAGTCGCTCTACAGGAACACCATCAATTTCGTCAAACGTCCGGAGCAGTGTTTCATCGCGAATGAGTTTGGCCGCAAGTTCGATAGCGGCTTCAGGGGAGGGTTGCAAGATTCCAACGAGTTCTCGGGTGCCCATTAGGCCAATTGATAGGGTCGCTGGCAAAAAACGCGGCAGGTCCACGTGGTCTTCAGAGGGTCTGGATAAGAAGGGTTTGAGCGAGAAACCCTCGTCTCTGCTTATCTGTGGCGTTATTGAACTACCGTATTCAGATAGGAATTCGTCAGCCCGCTCTGACCACGGCCTTAGCCAAGGTAAATGTCCAAGCAAATGCTCGGTTTGAACCTCCCATATTTGTTTTGGATCACCGGTTGATTGTTCAATTAGGGAATTTACGACGCCAATGAGCTGCCGAGTTTCGGTTTGATCAATTTTAGCAATCGAAAAAACTTGCTCTGGCGGCCCAAAACCACCTTCAGCTAGAGGTGTCGGCAAGACTGATGCATCAAGTTCCACAAAAGACATAACTATATTATAATATAAATTATAGATTATACAAGGTCTGCCGTCGATCTACAGACATATAAAACTACCTGTTTGGCTGGCAATAAGTAGTGACTATTCCAGACTATAGATTGGCATTCTGGGTCTTGCGGTTACTATTCCGCTTTTTTCGTCTACATCTTTTATCTCAAATTCGGGTAGTTCGAGAACATTGGCCGCAACAACAGCTATGTCACCAATGATGCTGCCCATTCTACGCTCACGACGCATTCTATCTAAAAACCAAGGTTGGCCTAACGCGTTCACGGCAAACGCTGTAATTTTGATACGACCGTCGCTGGTCTCTAGAACCACGACGCCTTCTCTTTTGATTTCGCCATCGTCGTCAACCGCGGATTTTGGTGCCGGCATAATCTGAACTTGTGTAGGGTCGAGTTCGGCAGCAGCTAGGTCAAAGGCGCCAAAACGACCTTGACCCAACAACAAGAGGCCAGCTTGTTTATTATTGGGAATTTTACCAGATCGAATCTGTATGCCTGGTGGTATATCGACAGGTCTGGCTAGGGCTTCGGGTTCTTGCAAAATATTTCTTTCAACAGCGACGGGAAAAGGAAAGTAAGGCTGGCTTTCATCAAAAGTTCCAATTTGTCTAAATGGTAATATTCTGCCCGTCAAAAAACCTCCAACTCAGAGTTCATTTTAACTCCGATACACTGTGCTATCAGTAAGAATTTTCACGCTTCATCAAGTATGAGCAAAATTGATTATCGTTGCTAGCTGTCTTGGGATAGGATGATCGCTGTGTAGGGTGGCAAAACCAAAGTTCCCTTGTTATTTTCCACATTGATTTCTGGTATTTCAATTTCTTTAAAATCTTCACTGTATCCATGCCAGGTACTATTAAAACGAACCTGCCATTTACCATTTCGCGGGAATGGCAGTTCATAAACTTTATGAAGTTTATTAGCAAAATTTATCACTACAATAACGTCATCTTTGGGACCACCGTTTTGCCATCTATGGTAAGCCAGAACTTTGTTATTATCGTCGCGGTGAATAATCATAAAAGATTGACCAGTGAGACCGGTTGTGTGGCCAAATTGATTTTTACGTAAGGCAATTAAATGTTTATGGGCTTCTACGATGCCGTTAAATCTGGCTGCTTTTTCCCAATCTAGTGCCTTCCAGTCGTTAAAACTGCCGCTTTGCGTAAATTCTTCGCCCTGAAAAATCATGGGTATGCCTGGTGCCGTTAAAATTATAGACGCTGCAATTAAGGAACGTTTACGGGCGTAGATATTGCTGGAATTACCAGGAGCAATTTCTTCGTTTAACCTAGCACCGCCGTTGGCCGCACTATCATGTGAATCACTGTAAATTATCTTCTGAAAAGCACTACCGTTAAAATATTTATTTAAATCCCGACATAATTCGTCAAAATTCCGGTCAGAGTCATTTACCACATCTAGCAGATCACGCAAGCTGCGCGGAAATGAAATTGACCACTGGGCGTCAAAATTCGCACCGCCGTCGTTTTTTGGCTTTGTAATGTAGTCATTTGAACCGATGTCCTCGGCAATTATTAACGACTGAGGTTTAATTTTTTTGGCTAGCGTGTTTAGTTGCTGCAAAAATGACCAGCCTTCCGGAATATCATTTCCTGGGTCGTCATTATGGCCTTCGACGTTACGAATAAAGATAGTGGAATCTACCCGAAGGCCGTCCAAGTTAAAATCGTGTAACCACAACCTGGCGTTGTCCAATAAAAATTGTCTAACTTCCAAACGACCGTAGTCGGGACGAGTGTGCGCCCAAGGAGTTTTTGCGCGCCAATCATTGTAAAAGTAAATGCCACCCATATCGTTTTCATTCCAGCCATCAAATTGCCATAAGTCCAAGTCGCCGGGACCCAGATGATTGTAAACAACGTCAAGAATCACCCCGATACCGCGTTCATGTGCTGCTTTTGTGAATTCCAAAAACTGATGCCGGCCGCCATACAGATCTTCGACCGCATAAATATAAAGTGGTGTATAGCCCCAAAATTCACGGCTCATAGACATGCTGGCCACTGGCATAATTTCTATTGTCGTCACCCCAAGGTCCCTAAGATAATCGAGTTTTTGCTGGGCTGATTCAAAAGTTCCGTGAGTTGATTCGTCTGGTCGGTTAAATGTTCCAATGTGCATCTCATAAACAATTTGCTGATTTACCGGTGGCAAAGAGAAATTATTATCCCCCCAATCAAATTGCTGATCAACAATTATCGAATTACCAGCCAAAGTCGTAATCTGCATTGACCGAGGATCATTTTTAACTAAGGTCTTGTCTCCGTTAGTGATTACATATTTATATTCTTGGCCCCCTTCAGCCTCTTTAATTAGGACAAACCAGTAACCGTCTCCCTCGCTATTTAACGGAGTAACATTCCAATTATTAAAGTCCCCGGTTACAGCAACACTATTAGCAAAGGGTGCCCATACCCGAAAAGACACCCCAGAATTATGAATAAAGGCGCCTACCTCTTTTTTAAATCGCATGCCCATCAAACAAAAATTATGATTACATTTCTACTTAAGCGCAAGCGCAATTAACAACTGTTGCGCTCCTGGCTAAAATTTTCTAGACGAAGGAGCCGGTTTTGACCTTACCGGCTCGTCTGTAGTTGGCGAAGATGACGCCGCTTGGCGAAGTTTTGGATTCCATGAGCTCAAATCCCGCCGGCATTGTTCCTTCTGCAAACAAGCGTTTGCCTTTGCCCAGCGTAACCGGAAATATTTTTAGCCATAGTTCATCGACTAAGTCGTTCTTGAGTAGAGTTTGGATCATATTGCCACTGCCATGTACTTGCAGCATTGGGCCGTTTTCTGCTTTTAACTTTTTGACTTTGGCAGCCACATCGCCGGTAATAAGAACAGATTTGTCCCAGCTGAGTTTTATGGGTTTATGTGAAACAACGTATTTTGTTGCTTTATTGAAAGGGGCCGTAACTGGATTGGTCTCGTCTTGCTTTGGCCAATAAGCCGCAAAGATGTCGTAGGTCTTACGGCCAAGCAGTAGATCAAATGGCGGTTTTATTTGTTCGCCCATTATTTTGCCTGAAAATTCGTCAAAATACGGGAATGTCCAGCCGCCGTAGGCAAAGCCACCAGATCTGTCTTCATCTGGCCCGCCCGGGGCCTGCATCACACCATCCAGCGATACAAAAGTTAAAACAACCAACTTCCTCATACAATTAACATAATGCTTTTGCGCCTAGTTTGCTAGGAAATATCTTACAAAATTTCAGTTTTTAAGGACGATGCCCTTCAGCATTTGGGTTAAATGGAGTGCTGCCAGAACCAATCATTGGGACTGGTTGTGATTCATAACGAATATTGCCTTCTCTTATACCACTTAATGCCAGGAGGGTGTGACCACCAACTCGTTGAGCATGCAGGGTTCTTTCTCCAGGCGACATGCCGTCTTGATAATCACTAAATATTATCATTGTGCAGTTTGGGTCAGTTTGCGTAACTTGTTGTATGGCTAGCGGTTCTGAAACAACACCATTCGACACCAAGACACATCGCACCGTACCTAGTTCGGTTTCTGTTAGGGGTGACGTTACACCTACAAACCTCATAGTACCTGGAGCTTCTGTAGTCCCTGTCATACCGACTGCAACAACGGTTTCGCCTGCATGAATTCTCATAATTCCTTCCGCTCAATGTCCTTATTTATGCAGCAAGTAAATAAAGTTTTCACCGCATCAGAGATGAGCTTACCAGATAGAGACAGATTTTGGAAGGTCAGTTCCAAGAGTACTTACTTAGTCAGAAAGGACCGTAAATTATATAATTAAGACTTGTTTTTCATTACGTTCAAGCTCTCCGTTACAAGTTTCTTGACCAGACTTGACGATATTTCACTTTTTTCAGGAAAGCCAACTGCTCCTACAGAAATAACGCAGCCTTTAAGTTCGTTTTTGTGATTTTGGGCTACTGGTGGTCGGACATGCAAGCGGATAAATGGTTTTTTGTAACTAAACCAAGCGAACA
>CAYMBM010000056.1:0-5066 GCA_964388705.1 uncultured Candidatus Saccharibacteria bacterium | reverse complement strand
ACGAAGAAATTGCTAAAGAAATGGAAATTGATGTCGTCAAAGTCGAGCATATAATGAAAATCAAGCAAGATATTTCCAGTCTGGACGCCAGTGTGCGAGATGACGAAGAAGATTCTGTACTGGCCGACTTTATCGAGGACGAAGACACCATTAGCCCCGAGGAATCAGCTACCGGCCAGTTGCTAAAAGAGCATGTCAAGGACATGCTGGGCGCGCTTACTGAGCGCGAACAAAAGATACTCAAATTGCGCTTTGGCCTAGAAGACGGCAAAAGCCATACACTAGAAGAAGTAGGCCAGGAATTTAGCGTTACCCGTGAGCGCATCCGGCAAATTGAAGCCAAAGCTCTTGCTAAACTTCGCAAGCACAAAGATGCCAAGAAGCTTCATGACTATATAAAGTAGGAACACGAGATATGCCAGAAGCTAATTTTGATCCATATATGGAACGATATAAACATATGGCGGCTCAGGAACAACCGTATTTTATCGAAGCGGCTGTGGAAGGTCTGGAACACGGCAGCCGGGTTCTTCGCGAACAAGTCGATGTCATTAGAAATGCAAAAAATGCAGAACGGTTTGATAATGCTCTTGTAATGGCTGCTGGCTCTGCTGCGTTGGTATCCGCTGGGATCATACTTTATACGTCAAGAATGGCTGGTGCTTCTGGAGAGGACTATCTTTATATAACTGGATTAACAGTAGCAACACCACTCGCGTTAGCACGATACGGTAAGCGATGCTTAGATTATTTTATGTATGTTCGCCCGGCTAAAAAAAATGCAAAGAAGGTTGAATCTTGGCACCGGCAAGCCCGGCAACGGGCTATTGAACTGGGCTCTATGACGCCAGATGACGAAAACATTGCATAAGAAACTACACGACTATATGACTACATAAAGTAAACTCTAGTTACTAGATACTTGTTCCAAAATTCTATCGACATCGATTAGTAATTGCTCCTGAGTGTTACCATTGATCAGAGTAAAATCAGCATTTGCAATTGGGCCGCCCTTTTCTAGATTTTCTATTTCTGCATACTCGCGAGAAGTGACTTCTTTATCTGTCAAAGGACGGTTTGGTCGTTTAGCTAACCGTTCGTGTCGCAACGATCGAGGGGCAGTTATAGCGATAATAACTGCCAAGTCGCCATATTTATCCTTAAAAATCTTATATTCCGTCCAGCTATATAAACCATCGACAACAACTAGCTTGTGGCCCTGTTTTACAAGCTCATCAATCTTGGCAATGATTCGAATTGCGTAAGCCTGAGGGCCTTCCGTTGCCCGAATATCTTCGCGTACCATTTTTTCATTTACTTCATTTACCTCTAGATTACGATTTTTTACCTCATCAATAGTAATACCACCAAAGTAAACAGACGGCACACCTTTTTTTACTAAGTGATCAACGCAAATGCTTTTGCCAGAGCCGGGCATACCGACAAAAACAATTAATGTAATGGCATCATTCATGACCTCTAGCTTAGCAGACCAAAAGTTATATACGAAGACCAGCCAGGTTTTAACTCGCATGCTAGTTTATAATTTGCTTATGCTTGCACACGCAATAGTGCGGAGTACAATTACCACAAGTGACGCAAACAGATTCTCAAAAAACCGGTGCCGAATACGAACCAACGCCAGCACCAGAAGCTGGTGAGGTTGCTGCTGAATTTGATTTTCAGCCCTGTCAGGATCTACTGGTTTATGTATTTGGCGGCCCCAACATAGACGTAGTTGAAGCCCTTACAGAACAACAGCTAGTAATTGCTGGTCAAATTCTTATGGCACACTTTGGTGATTTAGATCATAGCAAAGACCTTCCCAAAAAAGTTCTAGAAGACTTAGCAATCATTCAAAAATGTTCTTTAGGGCAAGGTTACGGGCCTATAGCCCAACACCTTGAGATACCGACCAACATGATAAAAAGACGCACAGCTGCTATTGGTCAGAAATTCCAACAGGATTTATCGGAAGACGAGTTATTCTGGCTATTAACCGAAATCCAAGAGCAGCCGTCTCATCCTTTGGAAGAAACAGCATCACCACTTGGTGAGGTGGCATTGAGCGAGACCGTGACGGAACAGCAAGCAGAGACCTCGTCCGAACCAGTAGACTCAAGACATCCAGTTCGTACTCAATCGCGGACCACAGCGCAAAACCCTAGATCAAAGCCAGCACCCAAGCAACGAGGTGGGCAAGCAAAAGAAGACCCTGATCTTGTACGTCTGTACCTAGACGACATTGGCCGACACGAACTATTGACCAAAGAAGATGAAGCTCGTCTAGCTCAAACTATCGAAAAGGGTGTGGCAGCCAAGGAGGTACTTGATAATCCGCCCGATGACTTAACAGCCGGACAAAAATGGCAGCTGCGACGCGACATACGAGAGGGAGATGATGCTCATAGGCAGTTTGTAAACTCAAATTTACGACTAGTTGTTTCCATAGCCAAGAAGTATCAGGCAAGCGGTTTACCTTTGCTGGACATAGTTCAGGAAGGTAATTTAGGTTTGATCCATGCAGTTGATAAGTTCGATTGGAAGAAGGGTTTCAAGTTTAGCACCTACGCCACGTGGTGGATACGCCAAGCTATACAGCGGGATATTGCCAACACGTCTAGAAATATACGTTTACCAGTACATGCTGGTGATACACTAGGGCGACTTCAAAGGGCTCGCACCGAATTAGAGGCATTATGGCAAAGGCAACCAACAATAGCTGAACTAGCTGCAGAAGTTAATGCACCAATTGAAGCTGTTGTGGAACTATTGAAATTTGCTACTGATACACTCTCTCTAGATGAGCATGTTAGAGATGACGGCGATGCTGAACTTGGTGATTTTGTAGCTGATAGAAGTGCCATTGACCCTGAAGACGCCGGAGTGAGATCACAGCTGCCCCAAGAAGTAGATAAGATGCTGGACTTTTTGGATGAACGAGAACGGGCAATACTTAGATTGCGCTTTGGCTTGGACGGCACGGATATGACCCTAGAGGAAGTTGGTGATCGCTTTGGTTTGACCCGCGAGCGGATTCGACAAATTGAAGCTAGGGCTCTGTCCAAACTCCGTCATCCATCGACCAATACTGGCGCCCGTGAACTGTTGGATTTATAGATGAAGGAATTATAAAGTGGCTACACACGAACACGAAACAGGAACATTGATAGCAGAACCGACTGAGGTCGTGTCTCAGCCTAGCGGCCGGGAACTGACGACCAAGCAGTGGCTAGCTCGCACCGCACTATCGGCAATAGCTGCGATCAGCGGTATGTTTGCTTCTGCGGCTTATGTGGCTGAAGTTGAGGCTTTCACTCACGACGGGGCTGTGGATGATACTGCGCACCTGATTGCACAAAGCCCCACCAGTCATAAGCCTGGACATCAGTCAAAGCCAGTGACTGTAACTTCTCCGCCAGCAGGCAATTACGACCCTAACATCACTACTTTAACCTGCCACCCTGAAACGGTTCGAATTCACGAAGGTAATACCATCTACGGGTTAACAACGGCGGGGCTTGCGCGTAACGATTACATGACCAACTGGGTTTTTCAGTGGAATCTAGAAGAGATCGCCAAACAGGCAGAAACAGATCCTGCACTACAGAATCCGAGTGATATTCCTATTGAGCACAAAGTAAGTATTTTGCGTAATTGTGCAATGGTTGGATGGACTTGGCGAGATTGGGAGTACGGAACTGACAAAAATCCTGTGTATGAGCGTGACGTAACATATCAGGATTTTCATGGTACCGACGGACAGGTTCACCATGACGTGACAGTTACATACGTTGCCGAGAGAGCAGGCAAGATTACGAATCAAATTGTAGACTGCAGAGAACTGGATTGTCTCGACTACGTACCAGTGCCTTGAGCCTAAAAGTTTCTGATACCATAATTTTTCTCACGGCGCTATACTGTTAGTTAATGATCCCCGGCCGTGAAAATGAAGCGAGAGATTTGCTTGCAGAATCTGACTCAGCTAACGGTGAAACTGAGCCTGCACTGGCCTTAGTACCGGCTTATATTGAAGAACCAGTTAGCGAGCAACTTAGCTTTGATATTTCAATGGCTGTAGGAGAAAATGAAGCGCTTACAGATTCTCAGACTGAGTTGGTAGAATCGCATCTTGATTTGGTTCAGCAGATAGGTCGAAGATTTTATGGCACTAGCTTCACCCGTGCCGATTTAGAGGGGGAGGGATTAAAAGGCTTGATCTGGGCAGCCATTAATTTCAATCCCAGAATTGGTGCACCGTTTGAAGCCTATGCCCGAAGCTGCATCCGTGGTTCTATGACTGATGCCTTACGTGATCGTGATCGCATGATCAGACCCATTAGGAAGGATTCACCGGCACGAGCCAAAGTCAAAGATACCATTGCCGAGCTTAATGATGGCGTTACCCACGTACCAGATAGCGAAATAGCTGCACGCACCGGCATGATGGAAGTAGATGTCCGTCATTATCGTTATGCACCACGAAATGCCCGCATTGAGTCTTTAGATAAACCAATTTTGTCATTGGCCCATGGTGGCACCGTGACACTGCTGGATTTGTTGATTGGATCCGAAGATCATGCACCAGACGTGGATCTTTCCGTTGCTGTTCAGGCACACTTAGACGAATTAGATCCTCAGCAAGCAGCTATTTTACGATATCGTTATGGTCTTGAGCCGTTTGTGGAACCACACAGCCAAAAGGAAACGGCTTGGTACTTTTGTTTGAGCGAAGATCAAGTGTATCGTCGTGAAAAAAATGCTAAGGCCATATTTCGAACCCTCTTTGCAAGTGGGTAGAGATATCTAAGGTATAATCAGGACATGGCTGTGCGTAAAAAGCTAGCAATTATTGACGGTAAATCCGTCTTTTATCGTGGCTACTACGCCATGCCCAACTTGAGCACAAAAGATGGTACGCCGACCGGTGGCGTCTACGGCTTTGCTACCATGGGATTGGAGCTGATTCGCAAATTAAAACCAGACTATGTGGCCGTAGCCTGGGACAAGCCCAAAACCAACATCAGAAAACGCCTCAAGGTGTACCCAGAGTACAAAGCCGGCCG
>CAYMBM010000055.1:0-5101 GCA_964388705.1 uncultured Candidatus Saccharibacteria bacterium | reverse complement strand
TGTATATATAGTTACTAAAGCGTCAGGGTTAACCTTGTGAGACTTTAACGCAAAGGCATGGGTTAGATAATAATAAGATAAAGGGTCGCCTATTACCGGCACGCCAACATTATTTTCGGCGTACCAATCTGTGGCATTTATATTACCCTTGCTCAAATAACCGTCTTTCGCAGAATAATCAATTACTGTGCCGTCGTCCCATACATGCCGGCTTTCGGTTACTGAGTTATAGGTTAAGTTGACCATCAACGCTTGATTGCTTTTATCGACTACCGGATATTTATCTAATGGTACTTGCCACTTCCCATCTCCTTCGTCATTAGCATCTAATCCTATGCGATACTTTGACGGGAATTCAGATCCAAGCAAGCCGCTGGCGTCGGGCTTTTCATAATCCATGAAATAGGTTTGGCCACTATCGATTGAACTTAGGTCTTCGCCCATTGGAATAACAACATTGGCGTGTACGGTGTCCACAACTTCGGCAGGAGCGCCAAAAGAAATAACCGGCAAGAAATCTTTGCCGTTAACTTTCATATGCCCGTTTTTTATATGAACACTGGATATTGGTGCTAGCGTATTTTGCGACGCTGTGTTTTCGGCAGAAAAAGTATTGCTAAACGGTTCAAGAACATTGTTATGTAATACGTTTGCATCAACCAAAGCCATTGGATCAGACGATATATACGAATGGGCACTTTGTTCTGTCTTGGCCTGAGCGTTCACGGCAGCTACCGCAAAGATAGTAGTAAGTAGTGCAAATTTTCCGGCAATTGCAGCAATACGCCAGTTTCTGGGTTGGTCTTTCTCAATTTTATGAGTTGCTAATATCTCACCCATGTTGGGCACCTCACTCATCTGGGGCGATTATACCATAGCGCTAATGTTTTGTCCAGAGTTAAATACCCGTTAGCATGTATCACCACCTAGCCCCAAGACAAATGGTGGAAAAGTAGGCCCTGTTGTGTTTGTTGTACTAACTATAGCGCCATTTTGGCCATAAGCATCTTGTCCTTGTAGCTCAGCCATGGGATTTTTTAACAGGAATGAATAGGTGTAAGTGGGGACTACTACAATAGGAGCCGGGTTACTAAACGGAAGATCTTCTTCTATCCATGCAGAGTACCATCTTGGAGCGCAAAAAGTACCAATTTTATCGTAGGTATCACCTGAGTATCGCCAAAATTCTTTTACAGCTGTACCGGCACAGTTACCGTTACCTTGAATTTTGTTTTGACCCTGGAACCAGACATAGCTGTAAATGCTACATACAGGTGGTGGTGGCAAAATTGTCCATGATTTTGAAATGTTTCCTACCTGGCCCCACGGCGCTAATGTAACTTTAAAGCTGGTTGAGTAGTCGCCTACCCCTAGCCCGCGGTTACCGCTAGACGCGCCAACGTTACCGCATATTCCTGTATTAACACAGTTGTATAGGGTGTAAACATACGGAGGCAATGCGCCGGTGGTGTTTTGTATTTGTCCGGCCTGCGGACAACTTGCTGACCAGTTCCAGTAACCGGTTTGGTTACCATTATCGTGTGCGTTAATTACTGGAGAACAGCTAGGGGCTGTCATATTTACTGTTACTGATGCCGCGGCGCTTGGCCTACCAATAGCGTCTTTACAAACAGCTGTGAATGTTTTGGCTGTATTGTCTACTACATCTGTTGTTATTAGTTGACCTCCTGGCGCTGGTGCTGGGGGGCCGTTGGCGCCAGTAGCGCTTGTATCTGACCAGTTACCTGTTAAGGTGCAGTTATTGCCGGTTGAAGACCAGTTTACATAAAATGGAGTCCCAGCAGGCGCTGTCCCCGGATTTTTACAATTTGCACTACCCGAGGAAGTTGCTATTATGCAACCGCCAGACATCTTAGCCGTTACCGTGGCGGTTGGGATGGTTTGAGCTTTAACTGTTTTTGAGACAGGCGCAGCCCCATTTCTTTTGCAAGTTAGAGTATAGGCTTTTGGAGTAACTAGGTTACTTGCTGGCGTAAACGAGCCGCTACTAATTTGCCCAGTAACAGGAGCTGACCCCGTAAAATCACCGCTAGGTGTGCAAGAAGTTGCATCTGTAACCTTCCAGTTAATTGTGGGTATATTAGGAGGAGCCGGCACATAAATTGTACCTTTAGCGCCGCTACCGACCGGCGTTTCCTGTTCGCTATCCCTTGTGGCGGTTACATAAGTTCCGGTGCTGGGATCAAAATCTTGTCCGGTAATAGTTAATGTTAAGTTTATACCTGCTGCAGTAACTTGGTCGTGGCAGACGACGTCTGGACCCTCTGGTTGAACATATGAATATCCACTTGTATTAAGCGTTAGTCTTTTACAAATAGCGTTGGCCGATCTGATTGTATCTTCTGGAATAATATCGGTACCAGAGCTAACGTTACCATCATCACCAGTACCGTTAAGGCTACTGATGTCTACTCGGGCTTGAAGTCGTTTAGTTACTCCGCCCACTGTCGCAGTAGAATCTATAACTGCCTGAGACTCTTTAAAGCTTAGCTGATTATTTGAAGCGTCTGTGGCCTCTATTTTTACATCTGAACTACTGTAAAACGAAGTTAATCGAAGATAGAACCAGCCGGTGGGTGTAGGTGGAGTGACATTTGTTAGCCCGTTAACAATTAAATTACAGTCGAGAAAAGAGCCTACCACATTAAAGCTACCACCAGAACCACCTGATGGCGCTGAAGCACAGTTAACATTTCGCAACGATCCGTCGGCTAAACTGGAATAAGCTACTGGGGTTGTTGAGCCGCCACCAGTCGGGAACAGAAAGACCGTTCTGGCATCTTTTTCAGCAGTCGTTAGTGAACCGTCGTTTGGAATAGGGTAAATTGTAAGTCGAAGAAGCGGTCGGTAATTACTAGAGTCCCAGTTGTTCACATCATGAAGTCCGGCTGGAGGGTTATTATTATACCTGGGGTCATGCGCCTGCCACGATACTAAAAGCTTATTTATCTGGGCGGTTGCCTTTACTCTTACAACCTGTGATCGTTCTGAATTAACCGTATAGTTTAAGCTTTGCGGTGTTTGATCTAGAGTTAAGCATTTTAGCTGGGCAGATCCATCGCCGGATATATTGGCATCGTTATGAAAGGCGCCTGTTGAGCCTAAAAAATCGGTACAGTTAGTTGCATCATTAGCGGGGCTGGTCTTGCTTAGGTAGTCCATAACATCGTTTATGCCTGATTGGGCTGCATATGTAGCTGCCTGGCTAAACTGTCTATTTGCGGAGTTAGATATAGTCCGGCTCATTATTCTTGCGAAGCCAAGGCTAATAAGTGTCATGACCACTACAAGGATGGACACGAGTATTATAGAGGCCATCCCCTCCTGCTTCCTCATAAGCTTAATTTTACTACGGTTATGCTTATGTTTCATCTTAAAAGCCTAAACCTTTGTAAACTGATGTGTTGACAGTGCTAATATAACAAAACTGCTGAGTCTGAGCGTCTGGCTTGCACTCAGAGTGGGTTGAATCTGTGAAAACATCGTCTTCGCCATATGCTACAGATACACTAATGTTATAAACTTCGGTGTTTGGATGAGCGGGATCTGGGGGTATAAGAGTTACGTCAAGCTGACTGAGCCGCATGTTCTTGCCGATTAGCTCAACCGGGCTATTAAAAGGAACTGCGTTACCGCAGACATCACCAGCAGCGCATGGTGCCTGGCAAGACGAATCGCCAGGTAAAGTGTCTTTAACCAGACCAAATTGCCCTCCATTGCCCGGTGATTTAAAATAAGCGGTCGATGATGTATCTGCTGTTACTTCATGGCCAGGATTATAGGTGTAGCGAGCGCTGCCCACACAATAAAATGTGTAGCCGAAACTATTATGTGAAGATGCTTCCTTTGTAGTTTGAAAACTTCCTTTAACATCTTGAATAATTTGCTGGGCGGTTTCTTGGGTTTGACTAACCGTAACCCCTTTATAAAACAAGCGGCTAATTGTAAAGAAACTAACTAGGGCAATAAGGATAACTACAGAAAAGATAGCTGTAGCTATACTTACTTCTGCAACTGTAAAGCCAGTATTCTTTTTATTTAAGATCATTTAACTTCCTAGCCAACTACCGCTAGTTTTGTAGTACATAACTGTCGTTTGATCTTTGTTGTCGGCCGATGTCCAACTTACTGTTATTGTGAAGACTTTTGCAGCAGGATCGTATTTATCGGCAACTTTGTATTGATCCTGCGGAGCGTCTGGCTGATTGATAGGTGTTGAGCAGGCCTGAGTACTGCCTGTTATCTGATTTTTGGTCAAGTCTGGGTTTACGCAAAATGGATAACCAGGATTGTTTTTGATCTTATTAGTGTCGGCGTTAGCATCTAAGGCTTTGATAAGTTCTACCTGCTGTTGAGCATAAGCTACCGCCTGACCTCTGTATTGGGCATTTAACCCGGCCTGGAAGCTTCTTGTAGAGGTTACGTAAGCTGCTGTGGCCACCAGACCAAGCACAGTTACACTAAGCATTACTTCAATTACAGTGTCACCACGATTAGATTTGATTAGCTTTAAGAAGTTGGACATGGCCCTATATCTACCTTTGTTGTTATACCAGTTGCGGTAGCTGAAACAGCTACGGTTGCCTGTTTTTTACTATTTGCCACGGTTGTGCCGTCTCCGACGCAAACTAACCAAGCCGAAGAGGCCATGTCTGTGAAGCCCGGGCTACCCCCGCACGATTCTGGGGTTTCTATGCAAGATTTAACAGGATTAACTCCGGAAGCAAAATTTTGAGCGGTGTAACTTCTCTTGTAAGATCTGGCTGTCAGCTCGTTGCCAGATGTATTGCTGCTATCTAAGCTGTTATATAAAGTTAGCAGGTCATTTTCTGTGCCAAAGCTGCTTTTAGAGTAAGCCCATAAAAAATTAAGATTATCTTGCAGCTCGTAATTATCAGACAGTAAGGGGTTGGTACCCGAATATGCAGGCTCTGGATTAAATTGATTATAACCGGCGCTAGGGTCAACAGAAGGAATATTGGCACCAAAAACCGGGTAAGAATAAACGTTATTATCATTTTTTATAAACTGGAGGGCTTGGCCAAGATACACACAGCTATTATTTGTACCCGAACCTGCA
>CAYMBM010000054.1:0-5118 GCA_964388705.1 uncultured Candidatus Saccharibacteria bacterium | reverse complement strand
ATGTCCAAGCCCTCAATAACTGGCTCCGGTCTTTACCGGCAATATTACTAGAGACTGTTCACGTCCATACCACTTTTGATGATATCAAACTGGATCAAGCCAGTATCGAGAGGCACCCCATTGAGTACCAAAAGCTTATCTTGCACGTTGAAAATTTGCAGCGCCGTCCGGAACTCATCAAGGAACAAATTACCAGAGAGAATAAAGAGACCTACCGACCATTTCTGCAATTTTTAGGGGGTTATCTAGTACACAAAGTGGACAGTGGCATATGGTACAACGAAATAGTACGCAGGGTATACAAAGCCCAGGCCGAGGGCTGTGAGCTGTGTATTGTAGGTGGACTCCGGTTTCCGACCGATGCGGCTATTTTGCGCACCGCCGGAGCCATTATTGTCAAAGTTTATCGTCCTGGTCATCTTCAAAATGACATGCTAGATCCAACTGAGAGGGAACGCGAAAACATCCCTGTCGACTGCACAGTCATGAGTAACGGCCAAATTAACGATGTCGAGGCTTTCGCCAAGATATTTCTAGATGATCTACGGGCCAATCAGTTACAACAGCTTTACCAAACAAAACCAACTCAATAAGAGTTGTAATATCGCTACCAGGCTAGTCCCGTGTTAGCTAATCGGGCTTTAGTTTGTGGAAGTTTTTATTCCCTTTGGACTTGGTCATAGGGTATAGTTGAGATACCAGCATAAGGAGGCGTAGATGATTTACGAGCCCTTTGAGAAAAGAACACCTGATAGTCAATATCGCGATATTCTGAAACGTATTTTAGCGAAAGGAGAGTGGTCGGATACACGTCAAGGACCCCGCGCCAAGACGCTTATAGGCATTCAGATGCACTTTAGGTTAGCTAATGGCTTCCCGCTCATTACCGATAGAAGTCTACAGTCATTCTGGCAAAAGCCCATCGGCGAGCTATGTGCCTTTATTAATGGCGCACGCACAAGGGAACAATTAGCTGCATTTGGCTGCACCTGGTGGGATGCCTGGACAACCGAAGAAAAAACCAAGAAAAGGGGCCTAGAGATAGGTGATATCGGGCCCGGTTCATACGGGGCTGCTTTTCACGATTTTCCAACTCAAGATGGTGGCACTTTTGATCAGTTTAAACATTTAGTAGAGCAGATTAATGAACTGCCCGAGCTGCGGACGCACTTTGTGACACCATGGATTCCGCAATACATAGTTAGGGGTAAAGGCAAGCAACAAAAAGTTACGATTGCTCCCTGTCACGGTTGGGTACATGTCCGGATATTTGGTGACAAATTGCACCTTCACATGTTTCAGCGTTCAGGCGACACGCCCATAGGCGTGCCTTCCAACATGATCCAGTATGCAGCATTAACACTTATGCTTGGACAGCTGACAGGCTACGAGCCAGTAGAATATGTTCACACCATATCAGATGCTCATATATATGAAGATCAGATAGAGCATCTTACAGAAATGTTAGGCCGCGAGCCACGCCGATTGCCGACCGTCGAGCTCACTGAAGCAGGCAAAAAGATTAAGGACATCCATGACTTCCGAGCTGAGCACTTTGAACTTACAGACTACCACCCACACCCGAGCATATCTAAGATTCCGGTGGCGACTTAAATGGTTGCCATCGTCGTAGCAAAAGCCAAGAACGGAGTTATAGGACGTGCTAACGATTTACCCTGGCACATCCCGGAGGATCTGAAACATTTTCGCCAACTGACATCCGGGCATACCGTTATCATGGGCAAGAATACTTACGACTCAATTTATGCTAGACTGCACGGTCCCTTATCCGGACGCAAGAACATCGTCGTCTCGCGTACCCTGCATAAGGTGGCCGAAGGCTTCGAGCTTGCTGGCTCGCTTGAGAGTGCATTTAAATTGAGCCAAGAACAAGCCATCTACGTAATTGGTGGAGCCCAGCTATACCAGACTTGTCTAGAGCAAGACATGGTCGACACCATCTATGTAACCGAGATCGACGCCGAAGTTAAGGGCGACACTCACTTTCCAAAACTTATCAAAGCTAACTGGGTTGAAAGATCCAGAGAAAGCCAGCACAATGCCAACTGGCATTATAGTTTTGTAGTCTTAGAAAGGGTTAGGTAAACAGTGAGCCATTATCATCATACCGCCGCCAGAAGTGAAGAACAGTTGCGAAAAATGCGCGACCTCGAGGCTAGAGGAGTTTGCATGTTCTGCCCCGAACACATACACAGGGAGGCAAAAGGGACAGTCGAATTTGAATCAGATAATTGGATCGTTAAAAAGAACGACTTTCCATACGCTAATTCCAAATTACACTTACTGATCATCCCAAAATTTCATGTGTCGCTTATTGAGCGCCTGCCAAAGGCCGCGCGCGAAGAACTCCTAGATGTTATTACTAAATGCTCAAAACGGCATAAGCTTAAAAGTTACGCTATAGCCATGAGGGTTGGTGATATGCGTTACAATGGTGGGAGCATTGAACATCTGCATGCTCACTTGGTCGTCGGCGACGTTGATGACCCTGCTCATGAGCCCGTTAGATTTAAAATGAGTAGTCGGCCAAAATGAAGCTCGTCAACTACTTTTTGTACGGTACCCAAACTGCTGGGTTTTCGGTGTCTTGCTTGCCAGTATTAACACGAATAATTTCCACACCGTATTCATCCATGATTCTCCGACCGTCTAGTACAGCGTAGCCACTGCCATAGTAGAGCTTTTGAATTCCACTGTGAGCTATAAGCTTGGCGCACGCCGGGCAAGGGAAGGTAGTCACGTAGAGGCTGGCACCTAAAAGGCGTACTCCAGCCCGGGCTGCTTCACTAATCAAATTAGCTTCGGCGTGCATAAACACCGACATTTCAATAGCTATACCACGATTAAACACATTACGCGGATCACCTTCAATCCATGGCGAGTACGGAGTTGGCTCGCCCTGGTTTGAGGCATGCCTTGTCTGACCTTGTGGCAAAATCAAAACTGCACCAACTCTGCGCCAAAGATCACTGCTCTGGCTGGCAGCCATTAACGCCTCTTTCATGATCTTTTTCTCGAAATCGCTGACAGGCATTGCTTTGGCGCTATCATCTTCATCTATATGCTCTAGAGCGCGCCGATCCCATCTTAAAAATATTGGGAAGTACGTTTTTTTGGCACGGCTAAATTTTTTAGCAATGATATGACTTATATCGTCATCCGGTAGAATGAGCTCGATGTCGGGGGAATCAAGCCGCTTGATTGTTGGGGCGTCTAAAGTCTCAATCGTTTTAAACCTACCTAGCCCGCTTAAGAGCGTCTTTACCTGGCTAATCTCGAGTGCCCGTAAATCCTTGCGTAGATAGTCTAATTGGCTAAGAGTAGCTTTATTGACCAAGTAGATGGCTTGTGCACTCTTAAACGCATCAAAAAATTGGACGTAGCCCCTGTGCAGGACGGGAACATACGCAATTATGACTTGGTGTTTTTGAGACTTAGGCATCGCGCATAAGTTGTTCGAACGTTTGATTAATTGAGTCGGTTAAAGCGTCTCTCATTTTTTGTGATAGACCAATATTTAAGCGGCGAAGTCTGGCACTAGTTGAGGTGGTCGCCTGGGGGTCAAGGACAATTACCTCACCGCAAATTTTCTTAAGTGCCTTTATCTGCTCTGGCGTATAAGTATCTTGCGTAGCAATGAGTACATCTGGCCGTAAAAGCTTAATAAGTTTCCACTTTGGTGCGTCCTTGGACTTAATAGTCACCAGATCAACGTGACGAATGTGCGTTAACATTTGGACGCGTTCCTTTTCATTAACGATGGGCCGGTCAGGACCCTTGCGAGATCGGACTTTTTCGTCACTATCAACGCCAACTATTAATACATCACCGTGTTGTTTGGCCTTCTCTAGATAAAGAAAGTGCCCGATGTGAATAAAATCAAAGGCTCCCTGAGTCAGAACAACTCTAGCTCCAATAGTCCTCAAAGCCTTAACGATTTTGTTAAGCTGTTCGTAGCCCTCTATATACCGGCCTTTGGCATTGAAAGGCATAGCCCCCGCCACAGAACCCAAACCCTCACTTTTCTGGTTTTTCATAGATGTAAGATAACACTTTTTTGGCCGTATTACCAACTGTGTGTATTTCAAAACTAACCAAGTAATCGTATAATCAAAACGTATTATGTCAAACAATGAAGGTGTGATTAGAACAGGAACGTTTTTGGTGCTGGAAGGTACTGATGGCTCTGGTAAAACAACCCAGTTCAAACGTTTAACAGATCGTCTTAAGGCCGAGGGTTACGACGTGGCGGTATTTGACTTTCCTCGCTATGATCAACCATCCAGCTACTTTGTCAAAGAGTATCTCAATGGCCGCTTTGGCACTACACAACAGGTTGGACCCTATACTGGTTCACTGTTTTTTGCCCTCGACCGCTACGCCTCAGCTTTTCAAATACGAGAGGCATTGAGTCAAGGTAAAATTGTTCTTACGAATCGTTACACGGGTTCAAATATGGCTCACATGGGCAACCGATTTGCTCATGCCGAAGAGCGTCGAGGCTTCTTTATCTGGCTCGATAATTTAGAATTTGAAATGCTGCGGATTCCCCGACCTGATAAGTCAGTGGTTTTACGGGTTCCTGCCGATATTGCTCAAACCCTGGTTGATAAGAAGGACACCCGCTCCTATACCAATCAGAAGCGCGACTTGCACGAGGCCGATATCAGCCATCTGAGGCAGGCTGTAGAAGTCTATGACGACCTGTGTCAGCTCTTTCCCAAGGACTTTACTCGCCTAGATTGCGTTCGAGACGATCAACTTCTGGATATTGATACTATCCACGACATGCTATGGAAAACCATTGAACCACTCTTTCCACCCAAACCGTCGGCTACATCTGCGGCCCAAAGGGTGACAACCAGCACCGTTGCCGTCACTCCAAACCCTTACGTTGTAAAGACAAAGACCGGTGGATATGAAGTAACCGATGCCGGCAAAGAATTCTTGCAAGAGGCAGTAACCAATGTCGAGGGTAATGTCTACGCCTTTACAGAGAAGTTGAGCACCATGACCGTGGCCGCCGCCATGGCCCGGCTCAGTCGGCGAGGTGACGATATGCGTATCACCATCCTTGATGAATTTGCCGAACAAGCT
>CAYMBM010000053.1:0-5171 GCA_964388705.1 uncultured Candidatus Saccharibacteria bacterium | reverse complement strand
CCGATCTGTCGACATTTAATAACACCATTGTGACGTTTACCGATAACAAGGGTGGCGTACTGGCGGCCTCCAGCGCCGGAGCCTGCGGTTTTCGTGGTTCTAAGAAGGGTACGGCTTATGCTGCCCAAGTGGCAATGGAGAAGGCTGGTCAACTGGCCAAACAGCAGTACGGCTTATCCAAGGTTGAAGTCTATGTTAAAGGTATTGGCTTAGGCAGGGAAGCTGCCGTCAGAAGCTTACAAAACCTAGATCTGAACGTCGAGACAATCAAAGATGTGACCGGCATCCCTCATGGCGGTGTTCGTCCTAAGAAAGCCCGGAGAGTTTAGTCGTGGCCCGTGATACCCAAAGCATTGTAAAAATGAGTCGCCGAGAAGGCTACGCTCTGCATCCCAAAGCCCACAAGGCACTCGTGAAGCGGACAACCATCCCCGGCAACCACGGTGGACGTAACCAACGTAACAAGCCTAGTCAGTACTCTCTGCAATTACGAGAAAAACAGAAGGTCAAACGACTCTATGGCCTGCTGGAGCGGCAATTTAGTAAGTTGATGGCCGAAGCTACCCGCAAACCGGGTCAAAGTGGAGAACTATTACTGCAATTCTTAGAACGCCGTCTTGATAATGCGGTTTATCGAGCAGGCTATGCCTCCAGTCGTCGGGCAGCCCGGCAATTAGTCACACATGGTCACTTTACACTCAACGGCCGTCGTGTTGATGTGCCCTCTATTAGACTCAAAGCTACCGATAATATCGTACTTCGGGATCACAGTAAGCAGAATGAGTATTTCAAAAAGCTTGATGATGTCAGTCCTGCTCCAGGAGAAATTCCGGGTTGGCTGAAAGTAAATCGCAAGCAGTTTGCAATAACCGTCACCGGCCTGCCATCGAGAGATGATGCAGAGCCAGACATCAATGAACAATTAATCGTTGAGTATTACTCACGATAAGGAGAGGCGAGGACCATATTCATGTCAAAAAATATTCACACACCAGGCCTAGTCAGTACGGATGACCACAGCCCAATAAGCGCAACATTTGTTATTGAGCCACTGCACACCGGCTACGGTATGACGCTGGGCAATAGTTTGCGTCGGGTGTTGCTTTCAAGCATTGCCGGAGCAGCTATTACGGCCTTTAAAGTAGAGGGTGCAACCCATGAATTTACGACCGTCAAGGGAGTAAAAGAAGATGTAGTTGACATTATGCTCAGCCTAAAGAGCATTAGATTCAGAGTTTTTGGTGACGAGCCAGAACATACTCTAAGGATTGTCAAAAAAGGTAAGGGTAAGGTAACTGCTAAAGACATCCAAACGACCGCTGATGTCGAGATTGTAAATAAAGATCACGTGATAGCCACGATTGACGACGACAAGGCTTCGTTAGTTATGGACATTGTGGTTGAGGTTGGCCGAGGTTACCGTACCATTGAGGAAGGCACTGCCAAAAAGGCCAGTGACATGATTGCCATTGACGCTATTTTTAGCCCAGTCATGAGGGTCCGCTATAAGGTCGAGAATACTCGTGTCGGTCAAATTACCGATCTGGACAAGCTGATGCTGACTATCGATACCGATGGTTCCATTTCACCTCAGGATGCTTTTGAAGAAGCCGCAGCAATTTTGGTGAATCAGTACACCGCTTTAGCTGGACAAACTCGCGTAGAAGCGGCTGCTCCACTTGGTAAAAAGTCAGATGACGAGGCGGGTGATGGCGATGATGAAGCCACCGAACTCAATACATCGATCGAAGATCTAAACCTATCAGCTCGAACAACCAATGCGCTGATCAATAACGAAATTCACACTCTGCGTGACTTGTTTAGCCTCAGTGAAGCTGAACTACGTGAATTAAAAGGTTTTGGCAGCAAAGCTTTGGACGAAGTTAAAGAGAAAATGGCAGAGTTGGAGCTATAGAACATGCATCGGCACGGTTACCAAGGTCGAAAGTTTCATCGCCAGCGGGATCAGCGCGAAGCACTGATCCAAGGTTTGGCTGATTCGTTAGTGAAGTACGAATCCGTTGAAACAACGCTAGTCAAAGCCAAAGAAGTGGTACCGTATGTGGAGAAGTTAATTACCAAGGCCAAGAAGGGCGATTTACATAACCGTCGCCAGGTAATTCAAGGATTGCAAACACTGGCCAGTGCTCACAAATTAGTTGATGAGATTGCTCCTAAACTAAAGGGTCGTGACAGCGGACACTTACGCATTGAACGTACCACCGTTCGGCGAGGTGATAATACGCAGCTGGCCCGAATTAGTTTTGTAGACGATCTCAAGGAAGCCCCGGTGGCTAAAACAGCCGAGAAAAAGACCGTGACCAAAACTGTTAGTAAGCCCAAGGCAACGAGTAAGAAAGCGGTTAAAGTATGAAAACCTACAGTGCTAAACCTACTGATGTAACACGTGTCTGGCACCTTGTAGATGCCAGTCAAGCGCCGCTGGGCCGCGTGTGCACCCAAGTTGCTACGTTGTTAATGGGCAAGCATAAGCCAATGTTTACGTCGCATATTGATTGCGGTGACTTTGTGGTGGTTATCAACGCTGCTAAGCTAGTTACAACTGGCAATAAGCTTACGGGAAAAGTCTATTACAAACATAGTCACTACCCCGGGGGACTCAAAGAAACGACTCTTGGTGATATGATGTCTAAAGATCCGACCGCAGTCATTGTGGCTGCCGTACGTGGCATGTTGCCAGTTAATAAGCTTCGCGATGAGCGGTTAAAACGACTCAAAGTTTACCCTGATGGCCAGCATAAACACGAGGCCCAAAATCCTCAAATATACGATGTAAGGAGCAAGAAGTAATGGCCGCTAAAAACTATTATTATGCCCTAGGACGGCGCAAAAGCGCTACAGCTCGAGTTCGGCTGAGTCACGGCAAAGGGGTCGTGACCATTAATAAAAAACCAGCCAATGAATACTTTGGTGATAGCAAGTCTTTGCTTCACGAGCTAGAGCGACCTTTTGTAGTGCTGGAAATCGAAAACAAGTATGACGTCAGCGTGGTGGTCAGTGGTGGCGGGCACAATGGACAGGCTGAAGCCATAAGGTTGGGAATTGCCAAAGCACTGGCCATTATGAACGAAGACCTAAAAAGCACACTTCGACGAGCTGAAATGCTCGGTCGTGACCCACGGGAGAAAGAACGTAAGAAGTTTGGCCTGCGCGGCGCCCGTAAACAGCGTCAGTTTACAAAACGCTAGTTGAAGGGTATAATACGACTCATGTTAGTAACAGGGAACAAGCAATATTGGTTTGCGGAATCAGCCTATCAGGCGGTTTGTTTCGTGTAGGAGATACATTTCATTGAAACCAGAAACCGCCACCAGGCGGTTTTTTAGTTTAAAGGAGTAAACACGGATGTCAATTGAGGCTCTTGAAAGGGCTTACAGCCTAGAAGCACAACAACAACCAGACTGGCCAGATCCTAATAGATTAGCCGATGTTGAATCGGAGCTGTCTTCTAGAGCCGGGCTCGTTTCACCAGAGGATATACAAGTACTGTCTCAGCAAATGGAACGAGTTGCAGAAGGAAAGGCGTTTTTGTTACAGACGGGAGATTGCGCAGAGACTTTTTCTGACGATCCAGAGGAAGCAGTAAAAGGACAGTTAAACGCAATGATCCCTGCCACAACAGTACTGCTTTACCAGGCAGGGATTCCTACAGTTAAAGTTATGCGTGCAGCTGGACAATTTGCTAAGCCCAGATCGGCATCGACAGAAGAGATAAACGGAGTGGTCTTGCCTTCTTATAGGGGAGATATAGTCAATAGTGTTGGTTTCACTCCGGAGGATAGACGACCAAATCCCGAACGTATGTTAGCTGCCTATGATATTTCTGAAGAAAAATTAAGCTTACTTTACAAGTTTATTAGAAATGGATTTACAGATCTTGAGAATATGCACAGGCGAAACATAGAGTTTGCTGAAGCAAGTTCAGAACGGAGGTTCTTAGATGTTACCGACGGAATATCTAGAGCAATCAACTTTATGAAAGCTGTCACAATCAATACCGACAGCCAGAGGGAGCTACACGAGGCTAGAGTACACGTCTCGCACGAGGGCTTAGTCCGAGATTACGAACGATCATTAACGCGCATCGATGAAAACGGGGACCCATACGCATCATCTGGGCACATGATTTGGGTTGGCGAACGAACCAGGCAAGCCGATGGATTTCATACGGCATTTGCCGGAGCAATATCGAATCCCGTCGAAGTAAAGATTGGACCAACCGCCGAGCCCGAAGACGTTATTGAGCTATGCAAAGTGATGAATCCTTACAATATACCCGGTAAGTTAACCCTGATATCCAGGATGGGTGCAGATAAAGTCAGAGAAGTTCTACCAAAACTTATGAGAGCCACCATAGCAGCAGGCCTAATAGTTGTGTGGGTGTGTGATGCTATGCACGGCAACACCATCAGTGTGGGGGGACGTAAAACAAGACAATTTAGCGCGATTGAGGACGAAGTAGTTGGATTCTTTGAGTCAAGTACGCTTACCGGTACATGGCCTGGTGGCATGCACCTAGAAACATCTGGTGAGAATGTCACAGAGTGTCTCGGAGGCGCGGAACCTAATGCAGTCAAAGATCTGGACGGTAACTACAAAACCGCTTGCGACCCTCGGCTGAACCAAGCTCAAACAATAGAGCTATCTTTTATTGCAGCCGAACAGCTAGCAGCGCAAAAATAGTAAAGTCAAAAAATATATTTATTAACGTATAATGATTAATTATGACTAAACCCGTTATTTTGACTGGTTTAAGGGCCAACAGTGAATTTCATCTAGGGAATTACCTTGGGGCTATTTTACCGATGGTGGAACTGCAGAAAAAGCATGCCGGCAAGTATCAGATCAATATGTTTGTGCCCGATCTTCACAGTTTTACAACCCCAATTGATCACGGCAAACTATACCAAAATACTTTAGACAATTTGAAGATATTTGTAGCCGCCGGGCTTGATATTACTAACCCTAATACGTTTGTATATCGGCAAAGTTATATCCCGGCACATAGCGAACTGACATGGATATTGGACTGTTTTACTCATTTTGGCGAGGCCAGCCGAATGATCGAATTTAAAGAAAAAGCCGATAAACAAGACAACGTCAGTGTTGGTTTATTTAATTACCCGGTACTGATGGCCGCCGATATATTG